>JAOPXF010000122.1 GCA_025965295.1 Nocardioides sp. | reverse complement strand
CAGGTCAGCGATGAGTTTCGGGCGGGTCAGGCCCGGACCGGCGCCGGGTGCTCGGTATGGTCGTCGTCGTCGTCGACCATCGTGCGCTCGTCGAACGGCAGGTCACCGGCGAGCACCCGGTCGAGGCGTTCCCTGTCCAGGCCGTCGGTCCAGCTGCCGATCAGCACGGTGGCGATCGAGTTGCCGGCGAAGTTCGTCAGCGCCCGCGCCTCGGACATGAAGCGGTCGATGCCGACGATCAGGCCGACACCGTCGACCAGGTCCGGCCGGTGTGACTGCAGACCGCCGGCGAGGGTCGCGAGGCCGGCGCCGGTGACACCCGCGGCGCCCTTGGAGGCGATGACCATGAACACGAGCAGCGAGATCTGCTCCCCCACCCGGAGCGGGTCACCCATCGCCTCGGCGATGAAGAGCGTTGCCATCGTCAGGTAGATCGCGGTGCCGTCGAGGTTGAAGGAGTAGCCGGTCGGGACGACGATGCCGACGGTGGTCTTGTCGACGCCGGCGTGCTCCATCTTGGCGATCAGCCGCGGCAGCGCGGACTCGGAGGACGACGTGGCGAGGATCAGCAGGAACTCGCGGGCGAGGTACTTGAACAGCGAGAAGATGTTGATGCCGGTGGCCACCTTGAGCACGGTGCCGAGCACGCCGAACACGAACAGCACGCAGGTCACGTAGAACGCGACCATCAGCATGGCGAGACTCTTGAGCGCGTCGAAACCGGTCTCCCCGACGACGGCGGAGATGGCGCCGAAGGCCCCGATCGGCGCCGCCCACATGATCATCGCGAGCACTCGGAAGACCAGCTTCTGGGCGTACTCGACGACCGTGAGGATCGGCTTCGCGGTCTGGCCCATCTGCTGGAGGGCGAACCCGATCAGCAGCGCGACCAGCAGGGTCTCGAGCACGTCGCCCGAGGTCAGCGAGGAGAAGAGCGAGTCGGGGATGATCCCGAGCAGGAACTCCGTCGTGCTCCCGTGCCCGGCCTCTGCCTGGGCCGCACCTGCGGACGCCACCTCTTCGTTCAGGTCGAGCCCCGAACCGGGCTTGACGATGTTGCCGACCACCAGCCCGATGGTGAGCGCGAACGTCGACATCAGGAGGAAGTAGCCCAGCGCCAGGGCACCGACCTTGCCGACCTTAGCGGCGCTGGCGACCGAGCCCACGCCCAGGATGATCGTGCAGAAGATGACCGGCTGGATCATCATCGTGATCAGGGCGACGAAACCGGTGCCCAGCGGCTTGAGCTTCACGGCGAAGTCCGGGAAGACCAGCCCGATGACGATGCCGAGCGCGACCGCTGCGATCACCGCCATGTAGAGCCAGTGCGTGCGGTTCTTGGTCGGCTGGGTCGCTCCGGACGCGGGCGTCTCTGTCTGCGGCATGGCTCCCCTATACCCGCGGGGAGCGGCGCGTAACCGCGGGCCGTGCCTAGGTCAGCTCGAGGCCGGGATAGACCGGGTACTTGTCGAGCATTTCGGCGGCGGCGTCCTTGACCTTGTCGCTCGAGCAGTACGCCGCCTACCGCGCCCAGCTCGCGGCCGCGCCCGACCAGGTGGTGCAGGACGAGATGGACCGCCTCTTCGGCTCGCTGCGTGCGGGCACCGGCAGCGCGGAGCTGCCCAAGGGGATGAGCGGCGAGACCCTGCAGCAGGTGGTCGCCACGGTCCGCGACTCCCCGGCATCGCTGTCGGCCACCGAGGTCGCCGACGCGCTCGGCGCCTCCCGGGTGACGGCGCGACGCTACCTCGAGCACCTCGCCGACACCGGCCAGGTCGAGCGCCGCCCGCGCTACGGCGGCAGCGGGCGTCCCGAGGTGGAGTACCGCTGGCGCTGACCGGCGCGCCCCCGGTCCCGGTCAGTCGCGCCCGCGCCGCCTGAGGCCCTCGACGACCAGCCGCACCACCTCGGCCAGCGATGCCGCGTCGCGGGGGCGGCGCAGCACCGACACCGGCACGGCGGTGGCCAGCCGGGTGATCTGCTCGAAGTAGCGGTCCCTCCCGAGGATGATCGGGGCCACGCCGTCCCGGTCGGTGTGCCGCATCAGGGCCGCGACCCGGGCCTGGCCACGCACCTCGACGAGCCCGGCCTCGGTCACCCCGGCGTCGGTCACCAGCACTACGATCCGGTCCAGCCGGACCGGGTCCCCCGCGGGTTCCTCCGGCCGGAAGGCGGCCTTCCGCCGGGCCCCCGCGAGCAACGGCAGCTCGTCGAAGTCGAGGCCGAGGCTCGCCGCCGCGTCCGGGAGCAGGTGCACGTTGCGGGAATAGGGCAGGACGTGGACGCCGTCGGAGCCCGAGGAGTCCACGAGCGTCACGTCGTCCACCAGCAGCTCGTGACCGGCCCGGCGCAGCGCCATGGACGTGGTCGACTTGCCCGCACCGCGGCGCCCGGCCAGCGCCACGACCTCGTCACCGATCCGGACGGTCGCGGCGTGCAGGCTGAGGCCGCCGCGCTGCAGGGTGGCCAGCGTCACCGCCCACCCCTGGACCAGCCAGCTGGGGTCGCCGTCGTCGGGGCCGGGCTCCCACTCGACCGTCACGTGGTGCCCGCCGCGCACCCACAGGCCGGCCCCACCCTGGAAGCGCAACAGCGCCTCGTCGGGCAGCACCGAGATCCACGGGCGGGGCTTCGCCGCGCCGGGGAGCTCCTCGGGGACCGTCCCCCGCTCCACCTCGAGGCCGAGCCGCTCCGGGAGCCGCCACCACTCCCCCCGCTGGCGCCCCGTCGACCGTCGTACGTCGGCACGGGCGGCGCGCTCGGCGGGGCCGGTGAGGACGTCGTAGCCCAGCCGCGCCATCATCTCGCTGTGGTCGGCCTCGAGGTCGGCGACCTGCTCGTCGCTGAGCTCCTCGCGCCAGCCGCCGGAGCGTCCGGAGCGGAAGAACCGCTCGGTCTTCGGGCTGGTCTCGCGGAAGACCGCGGTCCGCTCCCACTCCTGGAGCCGCTCGAAGCGGGCCCGGTCGACCGCCTCGGCCAGCTCCTCACGGGTGCAGGCGAGACCGACGGCAGCGAAGACCGGCAGCAGCGCGGCGACCGCGTCGACCAACAGGTCCTCGTAGCGGACCAGGTGCACGGGGAACGGCACGTCCGGCGAGAGCCAGCTCGCCGTGTGCTCGGACCAGGTCGCCCATGGCTGGTCGGTCGTCTCCCGGAACGGGTGCGGCCGGCTCTCCCGGGGGACCCCCATCCGCTCGACCGCCTCGTCGAGGTCGACCCCGAAGAAGGGCGCCGAGGAGCAGGCGACGTCGCGCGGGTCGCGGACCACCAGGATCGCGGCGCGGGTGGCCGCGGCGGGGAACGGCTCGCGGCCCGGCGCCCCCGGACGGTAGGCCTCGTGCGTCTTGCGCAGCCGCGGGGGCGCGGCCCCCGCCGCCGGCTCCCGGTCGGCCCGGTCGGCCTCGTGCCCGGGGTCGCGGCGCAGCAGGTGGTCACGCACCGTGAGCAGCTCGCCGCGGTCGAGCCAGCGGGGGTCGAGCCCGAGCGCGGGCAGGGCGGCGCCCACGTGGTGCGGCTGCCCGCCGGAGCCCAGCTGGTTGGCGTCGAACAGCAGCCGGTGGGTGCGGAGCGCGGAGACGATGGCGCGCATCCAGGTGTTGCCGGACTTCGGGTACGACGCCAGCCAGACCGTCGTCGGGGCCTGCGGGACGCTCATGGGGTCGCCCCGCTGGCGCTCGCCCACCAGCCGGTCAGCCCGGCGAGCGTCTCGTCCGGCACTGCGGTGCCCGCGTCGAGGACGACGCGCAGGATCGGCAGCTCGCTGAGGACCCTCGCCTCGGCGAACCGCGCCGCGGCGGTGAGGCCGTCGCGGCCCAGGACGCCCGCGACCGGCAGCCCGAGGGCGACCGTCAGCTTCTCCCGGCCCCGCACCACGCTGAGCGGCTCGCTGTGCACCCGGACCCGTTCGAGCACCACGATCGCGCGCAGCGGCAGCGGGTGGTCGAGCCGGGGCACGTCGGCGCTCGCCGCGTCGGTGTCGGCGCGCAGCAGGGCGGCCGAGCCACGGGTGCCGCGCGGCACGAGGAGTGGTGTCGGACGCGGGTGGGCGGCCACCTCGCCGCCCGCGGCGACGACCG
>JAOPXF010000102.1 GCA_025965295.1 Nocardioides sp. | reverse complement strand
CGAGGTGGTTGTCACCGGAGGTCGCCTTGACCTCGACGACGCCCTCACCGATCTCGAGCAGGGACACGTCGAACGTGCCGCCGCCGAGGTCGAAGACGAGGATCGTCTGGTCGTCGCCCTTGTCGAGCCCGTAGGCCAGCGCTGCCGCGGTGGGCTCGTTGACGATGCGGCTGACGTTGAGGCCCGCGATCTCGCCGGCCTCCTTGGTGGCCTGGCGCTGCGCGTCGGAGAAGTACGCCGGCACCGTGATCACGGCGTCGGTGACGGTCTCGCCGAGGTAGGCCTCGGCGTCCCGCTTGAGCTTCTGGAGGATGAACGCGCTGATCTGCTGGGGCGTGAAGTCCTTGTCGTCGATCTTCTGCTTCCAGTCGGTGCCCATGTGGCGCTTGACCGAGCGGATCGTGCGGTCGACGTTGGTGACGGCCTGCCGCTTGGCGACCTCGCCGACGAGGACCTCGCCGGACTTGGCGAACGCGACCACGGACGGGGTCGTGCGGGCGCCTTCCGCGTTTGCGATGACGGTGGGTTCTCCACCCTCGAGGACGGCCACGACGCTGTTCGTCGTGCCGAGGTCGATGCCGACCGCTCGTGCCATGGTTGTTACCTCCGCTGTTGAAGCCTGATGTGTGGAGCTGATGACGCCATCCTGCGCCGATGGCGACCAGTCTGGCAAACAAGTTGAGTCGGATCAACTCAAGTCTGCTCATCCGGCTCAACGAAGGTCGGCCGGGATCTGTTCCCGGTCCAGGGGACGAGGTCGGGTCGTGTGCCCGAGCACGCGCCCGGGCGCGTCCTCGGGCACACGAGCCGTTCAGCGGAGCAGGTCGAGCTGGTCGCCCCAGCCGGCGAGCGTGTCCGCGAGGTCGGTGCCGCCGCGGTCGCCGTCCCAGGCGCGGCATTCACGCTCGACGGGGGCGTACGCCGTCCGCAGCGCGCCCGGGTCGCCGTCGAGGACCCGCTCCACGAGCGGCAGCAGGACGTCGGCGGACCACTCCGGGACCCCGAGCGGGTGCTCGCGCAGCGCCCAGGGGAGGTACTTGTTGTAGGGCCGGACCCGGCCGCGCAGGGCGAAGACCGTGTCCAGCCACCAGGTGACCGACTCCGCGGCGGCCAGCCGCAGCTCGAGCGGCCGGCCGTCCCGCTCGGCCTTCAGCGCCCGGAATGCGAAGTTCACGTAGCCGTCGAGCCGGTCGACCAGCACCGTGCGCTGCTCCTCCCCCTCGAGGCTCGCGTGCCGGCGTACGGCGTCGGTGAGGCGGCCTCCGGTGTCGTCGCGCAGCACCCGGGCGTGGGCGAACGACCAGCGGTACCACCAGTCGTCGGTGCCCAGCGCGCCCGGCGCCTCGATCTCGGCGAGCGTCGTCGGTATCTCGTCGATCGCCGGGCTGCGGCTGGTCACGAGGCCGGCCCCGACCTCCTCGGTGCGCACGACGTACACGTCGACGTCGGAGCGCTCGGTGGCCATGCCGCGGGCGGCCGACCCGCTCAGCACGACCCCGAGGATCGACGGGTCCTCCCGGTCGAGGATCTCCTGCAGCGCGGCGCGTGACGCCGCGGGGACACCCCGCAGGTCGGGCAGGTCGGGCGCGGTCACGCCGGCACCGCCCGGCGTACCCTCGCCGCATGACGAGCGCGGGGCAGGAGATCGACGACGTGCTGGTGGCCCGGCTGGCCGAGCTGGGCACCGGTCCGGGAGCCTTGCGGGGCGCGGCCGTGGCCTGGTCCGCGCGCCGCCTGGCGAGCGAGACCGCCACCGGCTCGGCGTCCGTCGACCCGGCGCAGCCGGAGGAGGCCGTGGCAGCCCTTCGCGCGGCGCTCGAGGAGTCGGACGAGGTGCCCGCCGCGGACGGCACCCGCACGGTGCGCGGCGTGGTCGGGTCCGGCTTCGGAGGACTGAACCCGGCCTACGTGCTCGCCGAGGTCGACGCCGCGCGCGGCGAGGTGCGGGTGGCGGCCTGGGCCAAGGAGGGCCTGATCAAGCAGCGCAGCGCGGCCAAGGCCGTGGACCGGGTGCTCTCCGCGGTTCGCTGACCGGCCGCGCCCGGCGCTAGCCACGGGCGCCGAGCCACATCGCGATCGCCGTGTCCACGATGCTCGACCGCGGCAGGTCCGGCACCTCGTCCAGCGGGATCCAGCGGGCCTCGTCGGTCGTGCCGTCGACCTCGAAGGTCAGCTCGCCGCCGGTCACCTCGGCCTCGTAGACGACGCGGAGGCTGCGCAGGGGCCGCTCCGTGCGGAGGATGCGGCCCTCGGGCGCGATCACGTGGGCGTGCACGCCCAGGAGCCGGCCGAGACGGACGTCGTACCCGGTCTCCTCCTTGAGCTCGCGGAGTGCACCCTCCTCGGGCGTCTCCTCGAGCTCGACACCGCCGCCGGGCATCGTCCATGCGGGCTCGTCGCCCTCGTTCCACAGCGCGAGCAGGATCCGCTCCCGGTCGTCGACGATCACGGCGTACGCCGCCAGCCTGGTGTCGTACTCGTAGAACTCCACGTGCCCAGCCTCACAGTCGTCGCGAGCGGGGCCAAGCGGAATAGCCGCGCCGCTGGTCTGTTGGGGCCTGTATGACCGTTCCCACGATCACCCTCAACGACCAGACCAC
Source organism: Nocardioides sp. (assembly GCA_025965295.1). Taxonomy (GTDB): domain Bacteria; phylum Actinomycetota; class Actinomycetes; order Propionibacteriales; family Nocardioidaceae; genus Nocardioides. Next base: position 1,156 of record JAOPXF010000102.1, on the reverse strand, counting down.
CATCCCCCAGCTCGGCTTCGGCGTCTTCCAGGTGCCGCCGGAGGAGACCGCGGCGACCGTGTCGAAGGCCTTCGAGGCGGGCTACCGGCACATCGACACCGCGCAGATGTACGGCAACGAGCAGGGCGTCGGCGACGCGATCGCCGCCTCGGGCATCGCCCGCGACGAGCTCTACGTGACCACGAAGCTCAACAACGGCTTCCACCGTCCCGACGACGCCGCCCGCGAGCTGGCCCGGTCGCTGGAGAAGCTCCAGCTGGACCACGTCGACCTGGTGCTGATCCACTGGCCGCTGCCGACGAGGTACGACGGCGACTACGTGTCGACCTGGCGTGCGCTCATCGACTTCCAGAAGACCGGCGGGGCGACGTCGATCGGCGTCTCCAACTTCCAGCCCGAGCACCTCGACCGGGTCATCGAGGAGACCGGAGTCGTGCCGGTGGTGAACCAGATCGAGGTCCACCCCTTCTTCAACAACCAGGCCGCGCGCGCCGCCAGCGCCGGGCACGACATCGTCGTCGAGGCGTGGTCCCCGATCGCCAAGGGCGCCGTCAACGACGACTCCACGATCAAGGGCATCGCCGCCAAGGTCGAGCGCACCCCCGCCCAGGTGGCCCTGCGCTGGCACCTCCAGCGCGGCGACATCGTGTTCCCCAAGTCGATGCGCGCCGAGCGGATGGCGGAGAACTTCGCGCTGTTCGACTTCGAGCTCTCCGGCGAGGACATGGCCGAGATCACCAGCCTCGACCGCGGCGAGGACGGTCGGCTCGGCCCCAACCCGGACGCGTTCGACTACATCCCCAACTGACGCCGGACGCGTGGTTTGGTCCCCAACCGCAACATTTCGCACCTGAAACATGCGGTTGGGGACCAAACCTCGACCCCCCGGGACCCCCGATCACACGTCGAGGGCCAACCCCCAGGCCTCGAGCAGGTGAGCGAGGCGGGACCGCTCCATCTCGTTGAGCGAGGAGACGAGGCGCGCCTCGTTGGCCATGTGCGCCTCGAAGGCCCGGTCGATCACGTCCAGTCCCCTGTCGGTGAGGGCCACCACCCGGCTGCGGGCGTCCCCGTCGCCCACCCGGCGGGTGACGAGACCCTGCTCCACGCAGCGGTCCACCCGCTTGGTGACCGCGCCCGACGAGACCATCGTCGA
>JAOPXF010000073.1 GCA_025965295.1 Nocardioides sp. | reverse complement strand
GACCGCAAGGCGAGGTGCTGGCAGACGTCGGTGTCGACACCGGGTTGGTGGTCGCACCGCTGGACCGTGAGGACCCCGCTCTTCACCATGCGCTCGCCCTTGCTCGTCCTTGGCGGGCAACGGCGCGGGCGGGCAGGATCTACCACGAGCGCCGTGTCAATGACGAGCGCAGCCGGGTGCGTACCGAGTTCTAATAGGCTTGAGCGCGGTTCGAGACCGCCCTGTCATCGGCATGTGAGTGCGGATCGCTGGTGTGTTGAGCAACTTGCGAGGTTCCTGACCTCCTTTGACCCCAACGGCCCCACGCACGCAGCGTCAGCCGCGCAAGCCCGGCTGCTTGAGCGGCAGCCGGACGGTGAACGTGGTCCCCTTGAGGTGCGCCGACTCGACACCGATCCGGCCGCCGTGCGCCGCGACGATCGCGGCGACGATCGAGAGGCCGAGGCCGGTGCCCTGGATCGCGCGCTCCTGGGCGCTCGAGGAGCGGAAGAACTTCTGGAACAAGCCGTGCTGCTCGTCCTCGGGGATGCCGATGCCCGTGTCGCGGACGACCAGCCAGGCCTCGGAGTCGTGGCGCTCGAGGCGGCACGAGATCTCGCCGCCGTCCTCGGTGAACTTCACGGCGTTGCTGAGCAGGTTGATCAGCACCCGCTCCAGCCGGGCGCGGTCGCCCATGACCACCACGGGCCGGTCGGGGCGCTCGATCTCGAGAGTGAGGTCGCGACCGGTGAGCATCGGGCGGATCGCCTCCTCCGCGGGGGAGAGGACCGACGCGAGGTCGAGCGTCTCCCGCTTCCAGTGGGCGGAGGCCGAGTCGAGCCCGCTGAGCAGCAGCAGGTCGTTGCAGATGACGATCAGGCGCTCGCCGTTGCGGGCGATCGTCCTCAGCAACGGGAGCTGGGCGGGGACCGGGTCGACGATCGAGCCGTCGGAGAGCATCTCGGTGTAGCCCACGATGCTCGTGACCGGGGTGCGCAGCTCGTGGCTGACCGTCGAGACGAACTCGTTCTTGGCCTCGTCCAGCTGGCGCAGCCGCTCGACGGCAGTCCGCTCCTTCTCCAGCGCGGCTTCGAGCATCTCGTGGTTGTGCCGCTGCTCGGTCACGTCGATGCCGACGCAGAGGAAGCCGACCTGCGCGGCGAACGCGTCGGCGGCAACGCTCAACGTCACCGAGATCGTGTGCTGCCGACCGTCCTTCGACACCCACGTCCAGTCCCGCGGCTCGCTCTCGCCGTCGGGTCCGATCCCGCCGGTGAGCGCCGCGAACGCCGTGTCCGGGCTGCGCGCGCCGGTGCGGGTGAGCAGCTCCTCGGGCTCGAGAAGCCGCGCGAACGGCTCGCCGAGCACCTCCTGGGCGTCGTAGCCCAGCAGGTTCTGGGCCCCGGAGTTGAAGACCGTGATCCGGCCGTGGGTGTCGATGCCGATGAGGGCGGTCGTGATCGCTGCCTGGAGGAGGTGCGTGACGAGGCCGGCGGCCGCTCGCTCGGAGGTGACGTTGATGCCCGTCATCACCGCGTAGATCGGGTTGTCCTGGGCGTCGCGGACGATGTTGTTGTTCCACACGATGCGGAGCTTGTCGCCGTACTTCGTGGTCGCATCGGCCTCGCGAACCACCGCGGCCCCGGACCGGTTGGGCCACACGAACAGGGCGTCGACTCCGGCCGCGTTGGCGGGTGCGATCGGGGTCTCCCAGACCGGCTGGCCCAGCAGCTCCGCCTCCGTGAAGCCGGACAGGGTGGTGGTCGCGGAGTTCACCCGGACGATCGCGCCGTGCATGTCGGTCACCAGGATGATGCAGGCGGTGGTGTCGAGGGTGGCGCTGGTGAGCTTCTCGGCCGCCTCGAGCCTGGTGCGGGCGTCGTACTCGGCCGTCACGTCCTGGAGCTGGGCGGAGAACATCGGCTCGGGTCCCAGCGAGAGCGCCGACATGGCGACGTTGACGCGGGCGCCGGGCCGGTCGCGCAGGCCCGTCTGGGCCTTCCATCCCTCGAGCTCGCCCTCCAGCATCCGGGCGGCCAGCAAGTCGAGCTGCTCGTCGGTGTCGAGGATGGTGTCGAGCGAGCGACCGAGCAGCGGCTCCCGCTCTACGCCAAGCAGATGTGCGGCGGTGTCGTTGAGGTCGACGATCTGGAGCCGTACGCCGTCCGCGCGCATGAGCAGCATGCCCACCAGGGACTCGGTGAAGTTGCGTCGGAAGAGACGCTCGCTGCCCGTCACCTGAGCGAGCAGCCGGCGGCGCTGCTCGACGGCGACCGCGAGGGGGAGCGACATCAGTGCCGCGGAGAGCAGGTAGCCCTGCGTGAGCGTGCCGGTCACCGCGGCATCGATCCCACCGTCGGCGAGTGCGTCGCCGAACGGCCCGAACCCACGGGCGGTCATCAAGGTGGTGAGCACGCTGAACCCCGCCAGCTCCCAGGCGACGATGCGGGAGTCGAACCGCAGGGCGGCCCAGACCAGGAACGGCAGCGGCAGGAAGGTCAGCGGCAGCGGCTGCGTCGGTGCGAACACCGCGAACGTCACGGCGATCATGGCGACCGTCTGTACGGCGAGCTCCCAGCGCTTGTGCAGCCGCTCGCCGAGGTGGAGCGTCATGGCGACGGGCACCAGCACGATCGTCGAGGCCGCGTGGCTGGCGAAGACCGAGCGCCAGGTGTCGAGCGCGGACCCGCCGTCGACGGCGTAGACGCTGGCCGCGGCGCCCACCGCGATCGTGAAGCCGCCGAGCAGGGCCGCCTCGACCAGGCGGAGGAAGTCGTCCTGGCTCTCGAGCGTGGGGCGCTGCCGCTCCCCGCGACGGAGCACGAGGGCGCCGACGACGGCCTCGGCGGCGTTGGACAGGCCGAACAGGACCGAGATCGTGGGCTCGCGCCCACCCATCAGGTTGGCGGCGCCGCTGAAGACGACGACGCCCAGCGCGAGCGCCGGCCACCACGACCGGGGCGAGAGCGCCAGCAGCGCCACCGCGATGCCGGCGGCCGGCCACCAGCTCGCAACCGGGTCGTGCGGCGGGGCGAAGGCGACGGCTCCGGCGCCCGCTGCGTAGATGAGCACGAGCAGGATGAGGGCCGCCGGCCACCGCAGCTGCCCGCCTGAGGTCATGGGACAGTGTCGACCCACAGGGCCCGCGAGGGACAGCACCCCGCCTCGACGGCGGCGAGTCGAGGGCCGCTGGCCCGGCGGACGCTGGGCCTGCCACTAGATTGAGACCATGCTGGTCTCCGAGCGCATTGGGCAGTTCTTCCTTGAGAGCGACGCCGGCCGCGACCGCCTCGAGTACACCGAGTACGGCAGCGGCGACGCCTGGGTGGTGCTCCTCCACGGGCAGCTGATGCCGCGCCGGATGCAGCAGCCGCTGGCCCGGGCGCTGGCCGCCGAGGGACTCCACGTCGTCACGCTCGACCTGCTCGGTCACGGCCGCTCCGACCGGCCCGCCGATCCTCTCGTCTACTCCATGCAGCACTGGGCCGAGCAGGTCGTGGCGCTCCTCGACCACCTCGGCGCGCCGCAGGCCGTCGTCGGCGGTACGTCGCTCGGCGCCAACGTCTCGCTCGAGGTGGCGGTCCTCGCCCCCGGCCGCGTCCGCGGCCTGATCATCGAGATGCCGGTGCTCAACAACGCGATCGAGGCCGGGATCATCGCGTTCGCGCCGCTGATGTTCGCCGCCCGCTTCCTGCCCTTCACGGTCAACGGCCTCCGGATGCTGACCCGGCCCATCCCGCGCGGCATCCTGCCGTTCTGGGTCGGCATCGGCCTCGACACCTGCGACCAGCGGGCCGACTCGGTCGCGGCCGTCGTGCACGGGCTCTTCTTCGGGCGGGTCGCGCCCTCGTCGAAGGAGCGTCGCGCGATCGAGGTGCCCGCCCTCGTGGTGGGTCACCCGGCGGACCCGATCCACCCCGCTGCCGACGCCGCCATGCTCGCCGACGAGATGCCGAACTCCACGTTCCTCAAGGCCCGCAGCATCCTCGAGTGGCGGCTTCGCCCCGACCGGCTCAACCGGGCCGCCGCCGGCTTCGCGCTCGGCTGCTGGCAGACCCCGCGCCGGGCGCGGCGGGTCGGCCGCTGACCCCTCCTGGGGGAGAATGGCGGGGTGCCTCTCTACCGCGACGAGGCGATCGTGCTGCGCACCCACAAGCTGGGTGAGGCCGACCGCATCATCACCCTCCTGACCCGCCACCACGGGCTGGTGCGCGCGGTCGCGAAGGGCGTGCGTCGTACGACCTCGAAGTTCGGCTCGCGGCTGGAGCCCTTCACCCACGTCGACCTGCAGCTCGCCGAGGGGCGCAACCTCGACATCATCACGCAGGCCGAGACGATCACGCCGTTCTCGGCCGGGCTGGGGCTCGACTACGACCGCTACACCTCCGGCACCGTGATGCTCGAGACCGCCGACCGGCTGGTCGCCGAGGAGCGCGAGCCGTCGATCCAGCAGTTCCTGCTGCTCGTCGGTGGCCTGCGGGCGATGTCGTCGGGGGAGCACCGGCCGGCCCAGGTCCTCGACTCCTACCTGCTGCGCTCGCTGGCGGTCGCCGGCTACGCCCCGTCGTTCCACCACTGCGCCCGCTGCGGCCTCGAGGGGCCGCACCGCTGGTTCAACCCGTCGATGGGCGGGATGCTCTGCGTGACCTGCCGGGTCCCCGGCTCCGCGAGTCCCGCGACCGAGACCGTCACCGTGCTGGGTGCCCTGCTCGCCGGCGACTGGCCGGTCGTCGAGGCCGCCGACGCCCGCGCCCTCCGCGAGGCCAGCACGCTCGTCTCCGCCTACCTCGCCTGGCACCTCGAGCGAGCCCTGCGCTCCATGGCCTACGTCGAACGCTGAGCCTCCACTCCGCTGCTAGCCGCTGCGCGGGCATCCGCTGCGCGGCTTCCGCTGCGCGGGCTTCCGCTGCGCGGGGCTTGGTCGTCGGTGGCTGGGCCCGTGGGGTCCGGTCCCTCCGGCTGCGCCGGGAGGGCGGGCCGGTCCAGCCAGCCCTCCGCTCGTGCCTCGCTCCGGGCGGCCAGGCCCATCCACGGCCCGCCCCGCCCTCCCGGCTCCGCCT
>JAOPXF010000052.1 GCA_025965295.1 Nocardioides sp. | reverse complement strand
GCAGCTGTGCGCCGGCTGGGACGTCGCGACCGTCCGCGAGATCGTGGCCGACACCCTCCACAACATCTTGGACCCCCTGGTCTACGACGAGGCCGTGTCCCTCATCGAGGAGCACCACCTGGCCGGGCGTGACGTGGTCATCGTGTCCACCTCGGGCGCCGAGGTGGTGGGCCCGATCGGCGAGATGCTGGGCGCCGACCGGGTGGTCGCGACCCGCATGGAGATCGTGGACGGCAAGTACACCGGCGACATCGAGTACTACGCGTACGCCGAGGAGAAGGCGCAGGCGATCCGCGACCTGGCCGACGAGGTCGGCTACGACCTCGACCACAGCTACGCCTACAGCGACTCCGTCACCGACGTGCACATGCTCGAGGCCGTGGGCCACCCGCACGCGGTCAACCCCGACCGCGAGCTGCGCCGGATCGCCGCCTCCAGGGGCTGGCCGGTCCTCGTCTTCGTCAAACCCGTCGCCCTGCAGAGCAGGGTGTCCCTGCCCCCCAGGCAGACCCTCGCGGCCATCGCGGTCGGCGGGGTCTTCGCCGTCGGCGGCGTGCTCTGGGTGAGCGCCCGCAAGCGCCGGCTCGGCGCCTAGGGCACGCCGCCCGCGATCAATCCGGAACCTTCCACCTGCCGCCGACCGCCCGCGCCGCCTAGCGTCGACCTACGACGCAAGGAGGCGCTCATGGCGAGCATCGACGACCAGGCTCCCGCCACCACCGGGACACCCGGCCCGCGCGTGGCCCTGCGGCTGGTCACGACGTACGACGACACGACCCGCCGGATCGACCTCCAGCTGAGGGGAAGCCAGGGGGTGGTGGTGGAGAACGGCGTCGCGACGCCGTTCCCCACCGACCGGCTCTGGCCGGTGGTCCGCGAGCTCCTCCCCCCGCTCGACCTGCTGCGCACCGCACCGACCGGGCGGCCCCTGGACGGCGGCCAGGCCCCCGGGCCGGGCTTCGTCGAGGACTGCCGGGCGATGGCCGTGCTGGCCACGGTGGTCGGCGACGACGAGCGCGACGAGCACGTGGCCGTGCGCACCTGGCTGACCACCGACGACGAGCTCTGGCGGGTCACGCCGCACGCCGACGGCACCTCCGACGTCCGCAGCGCCCCGGCCGGCTCGGTCGCCGAGCTGCTGATCTGGGACGTCACCGCCGCGATGGAGGCCCTGGTCCGCGTCCTGGAGACCGCGTCATGATCACCCCACGAAATCGCTCGCTGCGCTCCCGATTCCCCGGGAGCCCCGAATGAGCGCCGTCACCCACGGGATGGACACCGAGGCCGCCCGCAACGCCAGCAACGACCTCGAGGGCGGCGCCGACCAGATCACCGGCCTGGCCCAGCGCCTCGACGGGCTGCTGATGAACCTCGAGTGGTTCGGCTCCGACGCCGAGCGGGTGCGCGCCAGCTGGCAGGACCAGGAGCGCAAGAGCCTCGACCTGACCGCGGCGCACCTCCTCGAGCTCGTCGCCCTGATCCGCCGCGAGGCGGAGGCCCAGGACGCCACCTCCGAGAACGGCGGGGGCGTGGGCTCCGGCACCACCGTCGCCGGCACCGACCCGACCACGGCCGGTGCGGGCGGTCTCGCCGGCTGGCTGAGCAGTCACCTCGGTGCCTTCTTCCAGGGCCTCGGCCGCACCGCCGCCGCCGGCGGCGACCTGATCGGCAAGATCGGCGACGTCCTCACCGGCGACAAGGACTGGTCCGTCGCCGCGATCGCCGCCAGCGCCCTCACGACCGGCGGCTCCGCGATCGGCGCCGTCGTCAACGGCGTGACCGGCGAGGACCAGCACTGGTTCGACGAGGGCACCGGCCAGATCGGCACCCCGGTCGCCGCACCCACCGACCTCACCCAGGCCACCCAGTTCCAGCCGGCCGTCACCGCGCCGCGCGACCTGCCCAGCATCATGCAGGGCGTCAACGACGGCTACCAGGTCGGCCACGCACCCGGGAGCTCGGGCGACGTCCGGATCACCAGGATCGACAACGGCACCGGCACCCCGTCGTGGATCGTCGCGGTCCCCGGCACCGAGAGCTGGTCCCCTGTCGCCGGCTCGACGGGCCGCGACCTCACCGCCAACTTCGGGCTGATGGCCGGCAACCCCACCGCGGCGTCGGAGTCGGTCCAGAGCGCGATGGTCGCGGCCGGCATCCAGCCCGGCGACCACACGATGCTGGTCGCGCACAGCCAGGGCGGCATCATCGCCGCGCAGCTCGCCTCGAACCACGACTTCGTCCAGCGCTTCGGCGTCACCAACGTGATGACGTACGGCGCACCCATCGACCACGTCACGATCGACCCGGGCGTCAGCGTGCTCCAGATGAAGCACGAGTACGACATCGTCCCCACCCTCGACCTGGGCGGCGTCCGCGCCGACGGCACCATCCCCGGCCAGCAGACCAGCGTGACGTTGCCGAGCCCCGGACACTTCTACGACGTCGTCACCAGCCACAGCTACACCGAGTACGCCCAGTCCGTGCGCGACCAGCTCGGCGCGGACACGGACGCGGGCCGTATCCTGCGCGAGTACCAGTCGACGCTCTCCCCGTTCTTCGTCGCTCCGGGCGGCACGGTGACCGCGGTCGACGTCCCCGTGAGCAGAGGTGAGTGACCGCCGGTGAGCCGCACGTGACGGGGTTGCTGTCCCGTCTCCTCGGCCATCGCCGGCCCGACGAGGCGATGGTCTCGGCGCGGCTCGGCGCGGCGATCTCCGCGGTGCCCGGCACCGGCGCGCACACGGTCACCTACAACCACCAGCAGTACGCCGGCGGCGCCCTCAACGGCACCGTCGACGTACCGGACGCGGCGACGTTCGAGGACGTGCTCCGCGCCGCCACGGCCACGATGGTCGAGCTGCTCGGCGACGACACCGACCGGGTCACGGTCTACCTGTCCGGACGGCTGCCCGACGGGAGCGCGGTCGCGCCCGGCGATCTCGGCCTGGCCCAGCCGCCCACCGGCCGCGAGCTCCGACGCCGCTTCCCCGCGCCCGGTCCAAATGTCAACCCTTGAACCCTCCGGCGGACCGGCGTAGAACAGGATCCAGAACCACATACAGCACGTGATCCTGGTACCCACGCTTCGATCTACCCTTCCTTCAGGGCGCTCGCCACATCGGAACACTTCCGGGGCAGCAGTTAGTCGATGCACGCTTGGTAGCCAACGACCACGTGTCAGCGGCGGCATCCGAATCTCTTCGAATCGGGTGCCGCTCGCATGCCCCTGCGCTGAGTTCGCCAACCAGTGGTCAATGTGGCGCCTGGAAGGGAAGCGATCTGATCAGCAACGCGATCACGGCCCGTATCAGCATCAGCATCAGCATCAGAAAGATGAGCATCATGACGACCGTGTGAACACGGTCGTACCACCGGCAGTTCGTGAACCAAACTGCGGCTACCGCCCTGCCGCGCCGGGTGTAGATGTTGGCCGTCTTCGTGAAACGCACCTGTAGCACCGCCGGTGGCGGTGTGCATGCGGGTCAAGCGGGACGCCAGAGTCTGTCGATGGGCATGACGTGGAGGCGGTCGTCGTAGGTGTAAGACCGCGCGCCTGTGCTGAACGCGACACCGCCGATGAACCGTTCGCCCATTGCATCACGCAGGCTCCGCAGGCCCCTGAAGTCCGACGCCGAGACCCTCTCGTTGGCCTTGACCTCGAAGGCGAGGATCCGGCCGTCGTCGAACTCGACGACGTAGTCCACCTCTTCGCCGTCGTGTGTCCGCCAATGCCCCACGGCGACCCTTTCATCGAGCCAGGAGACCTGCTTGCGGAGTTCACCGACCACGAAACTCTCCAGGAGGTTCCCGAACTCGGTAAGCGCGGTGGGGTCCAGGCTGACCAGCTTCGCCGGAGTGAGCCTCAGCAGCCGTGCTGCGATGCCGGTGTCGACCACATGGACCTTCGGAGCCTTTACCGTTCGAGCCTTCAGGGTCTTGCCCCAAGCCGGCACCCGCTCAATGAGGAAGAGGTCCTCCAGCAGCTTGGTGTGCCCCTCGAGGGTCGACAAGGCGAGCCCCAGACCCTCACCGACGTCAGTGAGGTTCAGCAGCTGCCCGGTGCGGCCCGCAAGACGCTCGAACAGAGCCCGCAGAAGTTGCCGCTGCCGCACGCGGGTCAGCTCGAGGGCGTCCCGCTCCACCGACTGGGTCACGTAGTCGTCAAACCATCGGTTCCGCGCCGTCCCGGGTGACCTGCGCAGTGCCAGGGGGAAGCCGCCGGCTACGACCCGGTCGACGTACTCAGGGCGAGTGGTTGTCGAGGTCGGGTGCGCTCGTACGGCACTCGCGGGATCGTCTCGCAGCGCCGGCACCAAGTTCTCGACCATCCCGTCGATCTCGCCCTGGGAGAGTGGCCAGATCTTCATGACGTGGAAGCGTCCCGGGAGGGCTTGCGCGGCCCGCGGCAGCGCTTCCTGGCGAGTGGACCCCGTCAAGACCGCAGTGCCGGGCAGTCCCCCTTCGCGGTTGAGTCGGGCCTTGATGGCATCGAGCACCTCAGGTGCGTGTTGGTACTCGTCCAAACACACCGGTGTGTGCTCCCCGATGGCGGTCGACACGTTGGCCAGAACTGCGTCGCGGGTCGCCGGGTCGTCAAGGTCGATGACGGGGACGTGTCGTGACTGCGCGAACTCAGACAGCAGCGTTGACTTTCCCACCGACCGTGGTCCGTGCAGCGCTATCACCGGTTCCACCTGGGCCAAGTCGGACAGGATGGGGGACAGACGACGCGTTGCCATGCCGCTAGGCAGTCCGCTCATGGCCGTACCGTAACAGGAGCTCTCGTCTTTTTTTCGAAGATTTGGAGTGGGTTTTACCGAAGATTTGGAGCATGCCTTGTCGAAGATTTAGAGCCGGTTGCGTCGAAGGATCTGCAAGCCCGGAATCGGGCTCTCCATCCAGGTGCGTCGGGCAAAGGCGCAGGGCGATATGCGAGCAAGTGGACAAGTCAGGAGCACCGACGGGTGGACGAAGCGACGCCCCCTGACGAGCGTGCAGCGTGACCTCTGGAGATCCAGCCGCAGCTGCGAGACACGCCAGGACACGTCACCTCCGCCGAAGCCAGGGCAACGCAGATCAGGCCCTCCACTCAGGCTCGGAATCCCTGCTGATTGCCGATCTCAGCCCGCGCTCACTCGGCGGGCCGCCGCAGGGGGCTCGCCTCGGCCCCCGCCGCGAACGCCTCCGCGCCGTACAACAGCCAGGCGTGCACGCCCGACGAGCCGCCGTCGCGGTAGCCCCGCAGGTTCGACTCGTACGCCGCCCGCAGTGCGAGGTGACCGGCCTCCGGCACCACGAGCGACTTCTCGTCGACGCCGCGCGCCACCAGCACCAGCCGCTCGGCGGCCCTCGCGACCAGCCCGTTGTGCGAGCCGAACGGCGCCGCGGTCACCAGGTCCGCGTGCACGAGCGCCGCGACCAGCAGCGCCGGCGCCGCGGTGGGAGCGGTCAGCAGCTCGGCGAGGGCCCGCAGCCGGTCCGAGGCGGCCTCGTCCCGGGGCCGTCCGAGCCGGTCGTCGGGGACGGTCCCCGCGCCGGCGAGCGCGTGCAGGCGGGCGAACGCCTGCAGCGGCGAACGACCCAGCGCCGGCGCCAGCGAGAGCAGCTCGGTCGACACCCGCAGCGCGGCCTGGGCGGTCTCGTCACCGCCGCCCTCGCGCACCTCAGCCAGCGTGGAGGTCGAGCCCTCGAGGACCGCGCTCGCGTGCGCGCCCCGCAGCAGCGACTCGGCCGTCGTCTCCGGTGAGGTGCGGCGCAGGCCGCGGTCGCGCAGCATCACGTCGATCCCGTCGCGGGCCGAGGCGTACGCCGAGGGCACTCCCTCGAGGGACGTCAGCCAGGCCAGCGGATCCGTGCTCATGGGCGGCACGCTAGCGCCTGCCGGGGATCGTGCCGCGAGCCGGTACCGTGGCCGGTGATGAGTGACGAGACCCCCGACTGGGCGCGATCCTTCGGGTCGGTCGCCGAGGCCTACGACCGCGGCCGACCGTCGTACCCCCGTGAGGCGGCCGCGTGGCTGGCCGGCGCCGAGCCGGTCACCGTCCTCGAGCTGGGCTGCGGCACCGGCAAGCTCACCGCCGAGCTGGTCGCGCTCGGGCACGACGTGCACGCGACCGACCCCGACCCCGCGATGCTCGCGATCCTCGAGCGTCGGCTGCCCGACGTACGCCGCTCCGAGGCGTCCGCCGAGGAGATCCCGCTCGCCGACCGCTCCGTCGACGTCGTGGTGTGCGCCCAGGCGTTCCACTGGTTCGACCTCGACCGCGCCCTGCCCGAGATCGCCCGGGTGCTCAAGCCCGGCGGGCGGCTCGCGCTGGTGTGGAACCAGCGCGACGAGCGAATCCCGTGGGTGCGCCGCCTCGGCACCCTGATCGGCACCCAGGACCAGCTCCGCGAGCCGGCCGACCCGCTCGTGGAGTCCGCGCTGTTCGGGTTCGTCGAGCAGGAGACCTTCCGCTTCTGGCAGACCGTCGACCGCCGCTCGATCCAGGACCTCGTGCTGTCGCGCTCCAACGTCGCGGTCCTCGACGAGGACGCTCGGGCGGCGAAGCTCGCCGAGGTGCTGGCGCTGTACGACGACTACGGCCGGGGCATGGACGGCATGCAGCTGCCCTACGAGGCCCGCTGCTTCCGGGCGGTGGTGGTCGACCGGCCGCACGCCGACGGCGGTCGCCCTCCCGTGGGCGGTGACGACCAAGAGCCGACCGCGCCCGACGACGTCGACGACGACGGGCTCAACCACGGGCTCTCCGACGGCACCGACACCGAGATGCTGCTCATCGACTTCCGCTGACCCGGCCGCCGGTGGTCGAGGAGGTTGCGCAGCAACCGTCTCGAAGCCCCGGAGCCATCGGAAGGTCACCTGACCGGGTTTCGAGACAGGCGCTAGCGCGCCTTCCTCAACCAACGGTTGCGGCGCCTCCCTCAACCATCCGCTGACCCGGCCCTCCGGTGATCGAGGAGGTTGCGCAGCATCCGTCTCGAAACCCCGGAGGCGTCGGAAGGTCACCTGACCGGGTTTCGAGACGGGCGCTAGCGCGCCTTCCTCAACCAACGGTTGCGGCGCCTCCCTCAACCAACGATTGCGGGGTCTTCCTCAACCAACGGACGACTTTCCTCGACAACCCGGCCTCCGGTGTGGTCACGATGTGCGCCATGACCCGACCCTGGCGCCGAGCGCATCTCGGCACCGAGGCGGACCGGGCCACGTTCCGGGCGCTGCACAGCGCGTCGCTGGCGGCTCCGGCACTGCGTGAGGGGCTGACCCCGCACAGCGCCGAGCGCAGCATCCGGCACCTGCACGCGCTCCTCGGCAGCCCGGCGCTCGCGCTCACCGACATCGAGGGGCTGCTCGCCTGGGACGGCACCGGCCAGCACCACCAGGACCAGGCACCCGCCCTGGCCCGGGCCACGGTCGAGCGCGGCAGCACCCGGATGTTCGACCGCGGCGACCTCGCCTGCGAGGAGCCCGGCTGCCCGGTGCGTACGGCGATCGTCAGCACGCTCGTCGTCGACGAGCGGATCGTCGGCACCCTGCAGGTCTTCGCGCCCTACCCCACGGCGGGGCTCGCCCGGGCCGCCGACGAGGTCGCCCAGTGGGTGTCCGGCCAGCTCGAGCTCGCCGAGCTGGACGCCTCCCGCAACCGGGCGATGGAGGCCGAGGTGCGCGCCCTGCGGGCCCAGATCAGCCCGCACTTCATCTACAACTCCCTGGGGGCCATCGCCAGCTTCGTGCGCACCGACCCCGACCGCGCCCGCGACCTGCTGCTCGAGTTCGCCGACTTCACCCGCTACTCGTTCCGGCGGCACGGCGAGTACACCACGCTCGCCGAGGAGCTCCGCTCGGTCGAGCGCTACCTGCTGCTCGAGCAGGCCCGCTTCGGCGACCGGCTCCGGGTGACACTCCGGATCGCCCCCGAGGTGCTCCCGGTCGCCGTACCCTTCCTGTGCATCCAGCCGCTCGTCGAGAACGCGGTGCGCCACGGGCTCGAGGCGGCCGAGGGTGTCGGCCACATCCGGATCGTGGCCAGCGACCGCGGACAGGAGTGCGTGATCGAGGTGGAGGACGACGGCATCGGTGAGGACCCCGAGCGGGTCCGTCGCGCGCTCGCGGGCGACGCCGCCCTCGACTCGGTCGGCCTCGGCAACGTCGACGGGCGGCTGCGCGCCGCCTTCGGCGACGAGTTCGGGCTGGTCGTCGAGACGGCTCCCGGAGCCGGCACCAAGGTGACCGTCCGGGTACCCAAGTTCGCCCCCGGCGTGCACGTGGGCCCCGGGTGAGCCCCCTCAAGGTCCTCGTCGTCGACGACGAGCGGCCCGCCCTCGACGAGCTCGCCTACCTGCTCGCCCAGGACCCGCGCATCGGCGAGGTGCTGACGAGCGACTCCGCGACCGAGGGCCTGCGGATCCTCCAGGAGCTCGACGTCGACGTCGTGTTCCTCGACATCCAGATGCCCGGGCTGACCGGGCTCGAGCTCGCCCAGGTCCTCGCCCGCTTCCGCGCGCCGCCGCCGATCGTCTTCGTCACCGCCCACGAGGGTCACGCCGTGGAGGCCTTCGACCTCCAGGCGGTCGACTACGTCCTCAAGCCGGTGCGCGCCGACCGGCTCGCCGAAGCCGTCCGCCGCGTCGTCGAGGGCGGCGACCGGGCGGCCGCGAGCCTCGACGCACAGATCCCGGTCGAGCGTGGTGGCGTGACCCGGTTCCTGAGCCGCTCGGACATCACCCACGTGGAGGCGCAGGGCGACTACGCGCGGCTGCACACCGGTGCCGGCTCCCACCTGGTCCGCACCCCCCTGTCCACGCTGGAGGAGGAATGGGCCTCCGCCGGGTTCGTCCGCATCCACCGCTCCCTGCTGGTGTCGCTCGCCCACGTCGACGAGGTCCGGATGGACGCCGGCCGCTGCACGGTCTGGATCGACGGACCGGCGGGTGGCACCGAGCTGGTGGTGAGCCGGCGGCACACGCGGCAGCTGCGGGAGCTCCTCGTCCGCCGGGCCGAGCGGCCGTGAGCGAGCGGGAGCCGCCGGGCCGGGTCCGCGTCTCCGGCCCACCGCGGCGTCGTACCCCCGCCGCCCGCACCCGTGACATCGACGCCGAGACCCGCCTGGGCGGGATGTTCATGGGCTCGCTGCTCCGTGAGCAGCTCCGGCTGGCCTTGGGCATCCTGGCGGTCCTGCTCGGCACCGTCGGGGTGCTCCCGTTGCTGTTCCACGTCGTGCCGCGGCTCGGCGCCGTGCACGTCGCGGGGCTGCCGCTGGCGTGGCTGCTGCTGGGCATCCTCGTCTACCCGTTCCTGTTCCTGCTCGGTTGGCTCTACGTCCGGCGGGCCGAGCGCAACGAGCGCGACTTCGCGGACCTGATGGGCGAGGTGGACGCGTGACCCCGCTGCTCGTCCGGGGCCTGGACGCCGCGCCGGGCATCGTCGCGGTGACGGTGGTGACCATGGCGACCCTCGTGATCGGCACCTGGGGGCTGCGCTTCTCCCGCACCACCAGCGACTTCTTCGTCGCGTCGCGGACCGTGCGGCCGCGGCTCAACGCGTCCGCGATCGGCGGCGAGTACCTCTCGGCCGCGTCGTTCCTCGGGGTCGCCGGCCTGGTGCTCACCTTCGGGGCGGACATGCTCTGGTACCCCGTCGGCTGGACCGCGGGCTACCTGGTCCTGCTGGTGCTGGTCGCGGCCCCGTTGCGCCGTTCCGGCGCCTACACGCTCCCGGACTTCGCCGAGGCACGACTGGGCTCACGCGGCGTCCGGGCGGTGTGCTCGGTGCTGGTGGTCGCGATCGGCTGGCTCTACCTGCTCCCCCAGTTCCAGGGCGCCGGGCTGACCCTGCGCTCGGCCATCGGCGCGCCGGCCTGGGTGGGCCCGGTCATCGTCGGCCTCGTGGTGCTCGCCAACGTCACGTCCGGCGGGATGCGCAGCATCACGTTCGTGCAGGCGTTCCAGTACTGGCTCAAGCTCACCGCGCTGCTCGTGCCCGCCGCCGTGCTCCTGGTCGTGTGGGCCGGCGACCACGGGCCGGTCGGCGACCGGCCGGACGTCGACTGGTCGATGCCGCTGGCCACCGGTGGCGGCCAGGGGCTCTACGTCACCTACTCGCTGATCGTCGCCACGTTCCTCGGCACCATGGGTCTCCCCCACGTCGTGGTCCGCTTCTACACCAACCCCGACGGCCGCGCGGCCCGTCGTACGACGCTCGTGGTGCTGGCGCTGCTCGGCATCTTCTACCTGCTGCCGCCCGTCTACGGCGCGCTCGGCCGGGTCTACGCGCCCGAGCTCGCCGCCTCCGGGCGCTCCGACGCCCTGGTCCTCGAGCTGCCGCGGCTGATGCTGGACGGGCTGCCGGGTGAGCTGCTGACCGGGCTCGTGACCGCCGGCGCGTTCGCGGCCTTCCTGTCGACGTCGTCGGGGCTGGGCATCGCGGTCGCGGGCGTCCTCAGCCAGGACGTCACCGGCCGGGAGTACGGCGGCCGGCGCCTGCGCGGCATCACCGCGTTCCGGGTCGGGGCCGTCGTGGCGGTCCTGGTGCCGGCCCTGGCCGCGCTGGCGAGCCCGGAGCTCGGCGTGGCCAGGGCCGTCGGCCTGGCCTTCGCGGTGGCCGCCTCGACGTTCTGCCCGCTGCTCCTGCTCGGCATCTGGTGGCGGGGCCTCACCGACGCGGGCGCGATCGCGGGGCTCCTCGCGGGAGGTCTCGGCTCCGGGTTCGCCGTCGCGTGGGCGCTCTTCGCGGGCGAGACGAGCGGCTGGCCCGGCGTGCTCCTCGACCAGCCGGCCGCGTGGAGCGTGCCGCTGGCGTTCGTCGCGATGGTGGTCGCGAGCCTGCTCACCCGCGACCGGATCCCGGCGCACACCGGCCGGTTCATGGTGCGCCTGCACACCCCGGAGGCCCTCGAGCTCGACCGCGGCCCCGACCGTTCGTCGCTCGGATCCGACCGCTGAGCGATTCCACCGGCCCACTCGGCGCGCGATCGTCGTACCCCCCTGATCCAGCGCCCGAGGACTCCCTAGCGTGACGGCCATCACAGCCGCTCGAGAGGGGTCCACCGTGACATCCGAGGTCAACGACCAAGCCCGGCGACACGATCCGGTCTACGACGAGATCCACGCATCACCCGAATTCAACGACCTGCGCCGCCGCTACCGGAGGTTCGCCTTCCCCGCCACGGTCGCCTTCCTGGCCTGGTACCTGCTGTACGTCGTCATGTCGAACTGGGCGCACGACTTCATGAGCACCAAGGTCCCGGGGCTGGGGCACGTCAACGTCGCCCTCGTCTTCGGGCTCCTCCAGTTCCTGACGACGTTCCTGATCGCGTGGTTCTACGCCAGCTACATGGCCAAGAACGTCGACCCGATCGCCCGGGACCTCGAGGCCCGGTGGAACCGCGACGCCGAGAAGGGCATCCGATGAGCACCCAGACCCTCACCTCCGTCCTCTTCGTCGCCGTCGTGCTGGTCACGGTCGGCATCACGTTCTGGGCCAGCCGGCAGACGTCCGGCACCACCG
>JAOPXF010000047.1 GCA_025965295.1 Nocardioides sp. | reverse complement strand
GGTGGCCTGTCGTTCGTCAAGACCCTGCTGACACCGGCCGCCGAGCTCGGACGCTCGCGCTTCGGCGGCGAGTCACCGCGGCTGCTCGTCGCCGGCAACGCCGGCCACGCAGACATCCCGCTCGACGCCCCGGGCTCCGGCCTGATGGGGCTGCTGCTCACGATGCTCGGCCAGACGGTCGGCTTCCCGGTCCCGGTGGGCGGCGCGGGCGTGCTGGCCCAGGCGCTCGCCAGCCGGCTGCGGTCCCTCGGCGGGGAGATCGAGTGCTCCTCCGAGGTCGTCGGCATCGACGTCGACCGGGGCCGGGCGACCGGCGTGCGCACCGCCGACGGTGAGCACGTCGCGGCCACGCGGGCCGTGGTCGCCGACGTCGTCGCGCCGCGGCTGTACGGCGGGCTGGTGGCCACCGAGGACCTGCCGGCCCGCGTGGTCCGCGGCATGAAGGCCTTCGAGCTCGACCCGTCGACGGTCAAGGTGGACTGGGCGCTCGACGGGCCGGTCCCGTGGGCGAGCGAGCCGGCGTACGCACCCGGCACGTTCCACGTCGCCGACTCCGTCGAGCAGATGTCCGAGGCGTTCTCGCAGGTCGCCGCGCGGGCGATCCCGGCCGAGCCGTTCCTGCTCGCCGGCCAGATGACCACGACCGACCCGAGCCGGTCGCCGGCCGGCACGGAGTCGCTCTGGGCCTACACGCACGTGCCGCAGGAGACCCGGACGGACGCGGGCGACGGCACCGTCCGCGGCGTCTGGGACCACGACGACTGCGAGCGCTTCGCGGACCGGATGCAGGCCCGGATCGAGCGTCTCGCCCCCGGCTTCGGCTCGCGGGTCGTCACCCGCCGCGTCCTCGGCCCGCGCGAGCTCGAGGCGCGCAACGCCAACCTCCTCGGCGGCGCCATCAACGGCGGGACCGCCCAGCTGCACCAGGAGCTCGTCTTCCGGCCGGTCGCCGGGGCCGGCCGGGCCGAGACCGGCATCCGCAACCTCTACCTCGGCTCGTCGTCGGCGCATCCCGGCGGCGGCGTCCACGGGGCGCCCGGCATGAACGCTGCCCGTGCCGCACTCGCCCACGCCCGGCTCGCTCGGCTCAACCCTCAGAGCTGGCGCCGGTAGCCCACGTTCGTCGCCACGACCCGGCAGCCGAGCCGCTCGTTGACCGCGATCATGTGGTGGTTGTCGGTGGCGTTCCAGGTGTCCGTGGCCGCCACCTCCGGGCGCTCCGCGGCCAGCCAGCGCGCCATCTCGCACTTCATCAGCAACCCGAGCCGGTGGCCGCGGTGGGCCCGCACCACCGCCGTGTCCTCCTGGAAGGCGATCGCCGGTGCGAACTCGTCCACGCAGAGCAGGGACATCCCCGCCCAGTCGCCGCTCGTGCGGTGCCGGGCGAGCACCCGGTACGTCGTCTGGTGTCGGCGGGCCATCGAGGCGTCGTACTTCCGGACCCGGGCCGCGTCCCAGGCATCCGGCTCCGTGCCCTCGTCGGCGGGAGCGTCGTTGATCGCGTCGTGCAGACCGACCAGGTCGTCGACCATCGCGTCCGGGGCCGGGCCGGCGAGCCGGACCAGCTCGTAGTCGCGGGCCGCGTCCGCAGCCTCGGCGTACAGCCTGTCGAAGCGTGCGGGGTCGTCGTGCAGGTCCAGCCGCCGTACGGCGTAGCGGAGCACGCCGGCGCTCCCGAACCCGCGCGCGTCGAGGAATCCGATCCCGTCGGTGCCCAGCCAGGCGCCGGTCGAGAGCTTGGTGCGCCCGTGCTCGCGGGCGAAGCCGGTCAGCCGCTCGAGCAGCGCGGTGCCGAGCCCCGCCCGGCGGTGCACCGGAGCCAAGATGCCGCGCAGCGACGCGCGGTCGAGGTTGTCCAGGAACGGCAGCTCGACCAGGCCCCAGCCGGCCGGCTCGGCGAGCGGGCCGACGACCCACACCGCGTCGACCGGGCGGCCGTTGTTGCCGCGCTGCAGCGAGAACATCCGCGACGGCCCCGACTGCACGGGCAGCTCCAGGCCGGCGTGCCCGTGGGAGGCACGGTCGATGGCCACCAGCCGCTCGGCGAGGTCGAGGTCGACGTCGGCCGGGTCGATGCGTGAGATCTCCACGGACGCAGTCTCGTCGGTCGGGCCTGTCGAGACCACTCGGACCCCCGTGCGTTAGAGTCGACCCATCATGATGCGCCAGCTTCTTCTTCGCTGCCGCAGCGAGGTCTGACGAGCCGGACCCCCTCGCTGCGGAGTGCTGCTGCGTGACCGGCCTCCCGCCCGCACCCGATCAGCCAGCGAGGACCTCATGAACTCCCAGAAGACCGGCGGCATGCCGCACCAGCGCTACCGCCCGTTCCCCCCGATCGACCTGCCCGACCGCACCTGGCCCGAGGCCACGATCACCCGGGCGCCGCGGTGGCTCTCCACCGACCTGCGCGACGGCAACCAGGCGCTCATCGACCCGATGACCCCGGCCCGCAAGATGAAGATGTTCGACCTCCTGGTCCGGATGGGCTACAAGGAGATCGAGGTCGGCTTCCCGTCGGCGAGCGAGACCGACTTCTCGTTCGTCCGCCAGCTCATCGAGCAGGACCGGATCCCCGACGACGTCACGATCTCGGTCCTGACCCAGGCCCGCGAGGACCTCATCGAGCGCAGCGTGCAGTCGCTGGTCGGCGTGCCCCGCGCCAACATCCACCTCTACAACGCGCTGGCGCCGCTGTTTCGCCGCGTGGTCTTCCACGCCGGCCGCGACGAGATCAAGGACATCGCGACCCGCGGCACCGAGCTGGTGATGAAGAACGTCGAGAACTACCTCGACACCACCGTGATCGGCTACGAGTACAGCCCGGAGATCTTCACCGGGACCGAGCTGCCGTTCTCGGTCGAGGTCTGCGAGGCGGTCAGCGACGTCTGGCAGCCCGACGACGGCCGCGAGATCATCCTCAACCTGCCGGCCACCGTCGAGATGGCGACGCCCAACGTCTACGCCGACCAGATCGAGTGGTTCTCCCGCCAGCTCACCCGGCGCGAGAACACCGTCATCTCGCTGCACCCGCACAACGACCGCGGCACCGCCGTCGCTGCGACCGAGCTGGCGATGATGGCCGGCGCCGACCGCGTCGAGGGCTGCCTGTTCGGGCACGGCGAGCGCACCGGCAACGTCTGCCTGGTCACCCTGGGCATGAACCTCTTCAGCCAGGGCGTCGACCCGATGATCGACTTCTCCGACATCGACGAGATCCGGCGCACGGTCGAGTACTGCACCCAGCTGCCGGTCCACCCGCGGCACCCGTACGCCGGCGACCTCGTCTACACCGCCTTCTCCGGATCCCACCAGGACGCCATC
>JAOPXF010000015.1 GCA_025965295.1 Nocardioides sp. | reverse complement strand
CCCATCACGACGCCGTCGGACGTGGCCGACAGCTCGAGCTCGTCGGGCAGCTCGACCGCGGCCAGGGAGTGGTAGCGGACGGCCGCGAAGCGGGGCGGCAGGCCGGCGAAGACACCGCGGCCGTCGTGCTCGACCGCCGCCACCTCGCCGTGCGCCGGACGCACCCGCGCCACGGAGCCGCCGTACGCCGTCACGAGGCCCTGCATGCCCAGGCAGACGCCGAGGACGGGCCGGGTGCCGGCGAGCAGCACCTCGTGGCCGACGGAGAAGTCCGCGAGGACGTCGGGGTGGCCCGGTCCCGGGGAGAGGACGACGTGCGAGTGGCGGAGCACGTCGGCGGCGTCGACCTCGTCGTGCTGGACGACGGTGGGCAGGGTGCCGGTGACGGACGCGACGAGGTGGACGAGGTTCCACGTGTAGGAGTCGTGGTGGTCAACGACGACCACGTCCGGTGCGGCCACCGGCTCAACCTACTCAGATCGGGCCCCGGAAATGCGGGTGGGCCCGATGGAGCTGGGGGGCAGTCTCCATCGGGCCCATGGCCGCAGGGAGAACGCTACCCCCCGGCGGCGGTCCGTGGCGACGCATCCAGCAGCAGGCCCGTCACGATTTCGTGAAGAAGGTCATAACCGTGCTCGGTCAGGATCGACTCGGCGTGGAACTGGATACCGGCGTAGTGCGGCCCGCGCAGCAGGTGGATGTCGCCGGTGGCCTCGTCGGTCTCGACCGAGACACCGGCCGGGAGCTCGCCGGGCGCCGCGTCGCCGGTCGCGACCCGACCGACGAACGTGTTGTAGAAGCCGACACGCTAGGAGCGCCCGTCGATCTGCACCGGCGACTGGGTGCCCTGGAAGACGATGTCCTAGTAGGCGAGCGCGATGCAGAGCTCGTGGCAGAGCGCCTGGTGACCCAGGCAGACGGCCAGGAACGGGCGCTCGTCGGCGAGGAGCGCGGCCACGGCCTCCCGCAGCCGGGCCATCTTGGGGTCGTCGCCGTCACGCGGATCACCGGGGCCGGGGCCCACGATGACCAGGTCGAAGCCGTCGAGCGAGCCCTCGACGTAGTCCTCGTGGCGTACGACGCTGCTGGTCATGCCGAGAACACCGAGGACGTGGCGCAGCATGTTCACGAAGTCGTCCTCGCCGTCGAGGATCACCGCGCTCCTGCCCGCCAGCCGCGGGTCGGGCGGGGAGCCGCCCTGGTCGGTGAGCCAGAAGCGGCTGAGCCGCTGGTTGCGGGCGTTCAGCGCGAGCAGCACGTCCTCGTCGAGGACGAGCTCGGCGATGTTGGTGCTCGGCACGGGTGCGGCCGGGACCAGGCCGAACGCGCTCAGGATCCCGCCGGCCTTCGCGTGCGTCTCGGCCACCTCGTACGCCGGGTCCGAGTCGCGCACGAGCGTGGCGCCCGCGGTGACCTTGAGCCGGCCGTCGAGGTCGACGTCGGCCGTGCGGATCACGATCGGGCTGTCGACGACCGGCCCGCCCGTCGCGTCGCGGCCCAGGATCGCGAGCGCCGCGCCGTAGTAGCCGCGCCCCTCGTGCTCGTACTGCTTGATCAGCCGGCAGGCGTTCTCGACCGGGCTGCCGGTGACCGTGGCGGCGTACATCGTGTCGCGCAGCACCTCGCGGGGGTCGCGGCTGGTGCGGCCGGCCAGGAGGTACTCGGTGTGGACCAGGCGGCTCATCGGCTTGAGGAACGGGCCGAGCACCTGGCCGCCCTCGTTGCAGATGTCGCACATCATCTTGAGCTCCTCGTCGACGACCATGAAGAGCTCGTAGATCTCCTTCTCGTCGTGGAGGAAGTCGAGGAGCTGCGCGCGGGCGTCGCCCTCCCCGGGGATGCGGAAGGTGCCGCTGATCGGGTTCATCCGGACGTCGCCGCCGTGGATGGAGACGTGCCGCTCCGGGCTGGCGCCGATCAGGTAGCGGTCGCCGGTGAAGAAGACGTAGGTCCAGTAGGCGCCGCGCTCGCGCTCGAGCAGCCGCCGGAAGACCGTCAGCGCCTTCGAGGCGTCCCAGTCGGCGACGGTGGCGCGGTAGTGGCGGCCGACGACGAGGTTGGCACCCTCGCCCTGGCCGATCTCGTCGTCGATGATCGCCTTGACCAGCTGGGCGTAGTCGCCGTCCTCGCTGTCGAAGCCGCCGCGGTCGGCGAACTCGATGCCGGTGTCGTCGATCGCGTCGACCACCTCGGCGACCGAGAACTCCTGCTCGGTCTCGATGTCCACCACGACCAGCGGGGTACCGTCGTCGTGCGCCTCGAACCCGCGTTCGCGCACCTGGCGGAACGGGATCGCCAGCAGCCGGTCGGCGATGTGCCCGTCGGCAGGCACGCCGTCCTCGAGGGGTACGTCGAGGATCGACTCCACCACGCTCCGCCGGCCACCGACCAGGCCGACCGTGTCCCGGTCGCCCGCGCGCGTCGAGCGCCGGATGATCGCCCACGCCTCGTGCCCCTGGAGCGCCTCGATGGCTTCCCGGGCAGAGGTCGTGTCAGTCATGTCGGCAAGCCTAGGGGCTGTGCGTGGGGGTGCTCGCTGGTGGCTGAACGTCGGACGTGCGGCGCCACGCATACCCGGTCGACTCGGTGCGGGCGGCCGGGCAGACTCCGCGCATGACTGGAGCGATGTCGGCGGTGCAAGCGCGGACGGTCTACGAACTGCTCGACCAGAGTGGTGTGACGTGCTGGGTGATGGGCGGCTGGGGCGTGGACGCTCTGCTCGACCGGGTGACCCGCGCTCACAAGGATCTGGACCTGCTCGTGAATATCGCAGATCTGCCACGCTATTCCGAGATCGTTCGGCGACACGGCTTCGAGAGGAAGCTCGAGTGGTCCGAGAGCCTGCCGGTCGAGGTGAACTCCGCCTGGTTCGCCTCGGCCTTCGTCGATGCCCATCCCGACGGACGGGAGATCGACGTCCACGTGATCGACGTCGACAAGGAGGGTGTTGTCGTGCAGCTCCATTCGGATCCCTGGCCGCTACCTCAGGACACCCTCACTGGGGTGGGAACAATCGACCGCGAGATGGTGCGTTGCGTCTCGCGCGCCGCTCAGCACGCCATGCACTCCGGCTACGACCTACCCGAGGAACACCGCGAGGATGTCCGTCTACTCCAGGGATCGACCTGACGGGGACGCTTGATCGAGGCGCCCCAACTACGAGGGCTCGCCGTCGCGACGCGGCAGCTGGCCGGTGCGGTGCTGGTGCAGGATCCGGGCCAGGGCGCGGTCGAGCTCGTCGTCGCCCACGAGGGCGTCGTACTCCTCCGGGTCGAGGTGGTGGGTGCCGTGCGGGTCGACGATGCGATGTCGGCCGTGGGGGGTGCGCCAGACCATCTCGCCGGTGGGCAGGGGCGTGGCGCGGTAGCCCAGATGGGTCTTGGCCCGGTGGGCGGTGCGGCCCAGCGGCTGGGACACGTGGCTGTTGGTCTGGCCGGGTGGGCCGTCGGGGTCGTAGGGGACGGGGTGGTCGAGGTCGACGTTGCGGGAGGTGCGGGAGGCGTGCGGGAAGGCGTCGACCGGCCGGAACAGGTGGATGCGCTCCTTGAGCCACTCGGGATGCTCGTAGCTGTTGACGCTGACCGACTGCCGCAGGTCGATCACCGGCTTCACGGTGACGTGGGCATGCGTCAGCAGCTCACGCACCTGGGCGAGGACGTGCGGGCCGAGGTCCTCCACCCTGGCCACGCCGGCCACCATCCCGGAGAGGGCGGCCTCGTGGACGTGGACGTAGAGACGGACCCGCGGGCGGAGCCGTGCCGGGTCGAGGGTGCGCAGCGCGTCGAGCAGGTCGGCCGG
Source organism: Nocardioides sp. (assembly GCA_025965295.1). GTDB lineage: Bacteria > Actinomycetota > Actinomycetes > Propionibacteriales > Nocardioidaceae > Nocardioides. Next base: position 5,877 of record JAOPXF010000015.1, on the reverse strand, counting down.
CACCGCCACGGCCCGCGAGGGGACGACGGGTTCTGGGTCGGGGTCGGGTCCCTGCTCCGCGGGCTCGTCGCCGACCTCGGCGGGGACGTCGCCGGACTCCAGCAGCAACGTGAGCAGGTCCGCCGGACGGGCCAGCCAGCCGAACGCCTCGGACCTGAGCAGGTCCCGGGAGGCGCCGTCGTGCTCGGGCCGGGTGGCCAGGATCTCGGCCACCCGGGTGATCATCGCGTCGACCCACGCGGCGTCACCGGCGGTGACCCGCGCGATCACGTTGCGCAGCCCGGTCGCGTCGGCGCGCGTCAGGGAGACGTGACGACGCTGCTGCTCGGTGCGGAGGCGCTGGTCGTGGGCGGCCTGGTCGGCCTCGATGACCTTCGCCTCGGCGATCGCGATCACCCGCGACGGCGCCTCGCCCGCGATCGCGGCGGCGACCGCCTCGTCGACCACGTGCACCACCTCGGCCGACAGGTGCCGGGACAACGAGGCCACCTTGCGGGCCACCCAGGGCTCGGCCCTCAGGGACAGCACCTGGCGCCAGGTGTCCGGCAGCCGGTGGCGGAGGTCGAGCGCGTCGGCGGCCGCGGCCCGCGCCGCGAGCGTGTGCACGCCGCGGGCGACGCCGAGCTCGCACAGCGACAGCTCGCGGATCATGGGAGTCCCCTCCCCGCCGACCCGCTCGAGCCGGTCACCTCCGGGAGGGCGGGGCAGCCCCGGCACCGGGCGCGGGTCGAGCCGCGGGTCGGTCGAGTGCAGGTCCGCCCAACGCGCGACCAGCAACAGGTCCTCGACCTCGGCCGCCCGCCGCCGGCGTACGCCCTCCTCGAGCGCCGCCAGCGTGGCGCCGGCGTCCAGCTCGTCGATGGGGAGGATGACCATGCTGTATTCTATTCGAATTCAGATTCGAATACAAGACCATTTCACACATGCTTGCCGGTCCGGTGGGTGCGCGGTCAGGCAGGGGCGAGCGTCCGCCGCATCACCGTGTGACCCTTCCCCTTGGGTCGCAGGTAGGTGAAGCCGGCCCGCTCATACAGGGCGCGGGTGCCGTTGTAGAGGGACGACGCCCCCACCCGCCGCCCGTCGGAGAGATCCTGGGGGTAGCCACCGACGATCCCGCCGCCCGCCCGGGCGATCAGGTCGAGGGCGCCGCGCAGGGCGAGGGCGGAGAGCCCCCTGCGGCGGTAGGCCTTGTCGATGAAGATGCAGGTCAACCGGTAGTCCGGCGGCGGGCCCTCGGTCTCCGCCTCGTACTGCTTGCGGTGGTGGATGTTGGGCAGCTCCTCCGGCGTGCCGTACTCGCACCAGGCCACGGCGCGGTCGTCGTCGAAGACCAGTGCGGCGTGCGCCCTGCCCTCCTCGACGAGCCGGCGCTTCAGCGCGCGGTTGCCCTCGTAGCCCTGCGCGCGCTCGGCACAGTCGGGGTGGAACCAGATGCACCAGCACCCGCCGAAGATCCCGTTGTGGCGCTCGACCAGCGCGGCGAAGGCGTCCCACGTGTCGCGGGCGAGCGGCTTGACCGTGAACTCCTCGCTCATCCTCGGATGCTAGGCGAGGACGGTGGGACGGTCGAGCGCGCCTGAGCCCCCCGGGTCAGGACACGGTGGTGAGCAGCTGCGTCGCGCGGGTCAGCACGACGTAGAGCGTGGCCCGGCCGGTCTGCGACTCGTCCTCGATCTCCTGCGGCCGCACCACCACGATGCCGTCGAACTCCAGCCCCTTGGTGTCGAGGCCGGTGAGCACGACGACGCGATCCTCACCGGAGGGCGTGACCGAGGAGTCGACCGCGGCCCGCGCGCCCGTGGCGTCGCCGGCCCGCTCGGGCCACGACGCCAGCCAGGCGTTGACCTCGGAGCGGCGCGCGACCGGCACCACGATGCCGACCGTTCCGGCCACCTGGTCGGCGATCTCGGCGACGGCCTCGCGGGTGGCGGTCTCGAGGTCGGCAACTCCGGTGATGACCTTCGGCTCGGACCCGGTCGACCGGACCGCGGTCGGCAGGTCGGCAGCCAGGCCGACGCGCTCGGCGTACGCCGCGGCGTACTCGTAGATCTCCGAGGAGTTGCGGTAGTTGGTCGAGAGGTGGAACTCGTGGACGTCCTTGCCCTCGAGGGCGGCGGCCCGTGCGGCGGCGGACTCCTCGGGCACCGGCCAGGACGACTGCGCCGGGTCGCCGACGATGGTCCACGAGGCGGTGCGGCCGCGGCGCGCGACCATCCGCCACTGCATCGGCGTGAGGTCCTGCGCCTCGTCGATGAGGACGTGCGCGAAGGGGTCGTCCTCGATGCGGTTGGTGGGCGGGGTCCAGGCGCGGCCGGTGGGGGCGTACTCGCGGTCGGCCGCCGTCACCAGCTCCTGCATGTCCACCCCGCCCTCGTCGAGGGACAGGGTGTCGTCGAGGTCGCGCTCGTCCTCGGTCTTGGCGGGGACGTCGCCGAGGGAGTAGCGCAGCTCGTCGAGCAGCGGGACGTCCTCGACCGAGAGCGAGCCGTCGTCGCTCCACGACTTCGTGAGCAGGACCTGCTCCTCGGGGCCGAGCAGACCATCGGCCACGCGGGCCAGGAACTCGGGCTCGCGCAGCCAGGCCAGCACCTGGGGTGCGTCCAGCGGCGGCCACCAGCCGACCGCGAAGTCGACGAACCTCGAGTCGGAGAGCATCTCGTCGTCAAACGCCTCGCGGCCCCGGTCGCGGCCGCGCTCGCCGCGTACCTGGCGCCACATCGCGTCGAGCAGCGTGTGGGCGACCCGCGGCAGCTGGCGGTTGCGCCGGCCCTGCGACATCAGCTGGCGACGCAGCCGGCCCAGGATCGCGCGGTCGAGCACGATCGTGTCGTCGCGCCAGAAGATGCGGAACTCGTCCTGCGTGCCCGGCGCCTGCTGGCGCGACGTGCGCCGCATCAGCTCGGCCATCCGCCCCGAGCCCTTGATGTCGGCGACCGCCGGCTCGTCGTGTCGGGTCGCGCGGACCCCGTCGACGACCTCGCCCAGCGAGCGCAGCGCGACCGCGGTCTCGCCGAGGGACGGCAGCACGCGCTCGATGTAGCGCATGAAGACGCCGCTCGGTCCGACGACGAGCACGCCACCGCGCTCGTAGCGGCGGCGGTCGGTGTAGAGGAGGTACGCCGCGCGGTGCAGCGCGACGACCGTCTTGCCGGTGCCCGGGCCGCCGGAGATCGCGACGACCCCCTTGCCGGGTGCGCGGATCGCCTTGTCCTGCTCGGCCTGGATGGTCGCGACGATCGAGTGCATGGAGCGATCGCGCGCGCGGGAGAGTTGCGCCATCAGGGCGCCCTCGCCCACGATCGGCAGCGTCTCGGCACCCGGCGCCTCGGGGTCGAGCAGCTCGTCCTCGACGCCGGTCACCGACGAGCCGACGCAGCGCAGCACGCGTCGGCGTACGACGTCGTGCGGCTCGGCGGCCGTGGCCTGGTAGAACACCGCCGCCGCGGGGGCGCGCCAGTCGATGAGGAGGGAGTCGCGGTTCTCGTCGCGCAGGCCGATCCGGCCGACGTAGCGGGGCTCGGTGTCGAGCTCGGGGCGCAGGTCGAGGCGGCCGAAGACCAGGCCCTCGTGGGCGGCGTCGAGCTGGGCGATCCGCTTGGCAGCCTGGAACACCATGGCGTCACGCTCGACGAGCCCGCCCTCGTGCCCCAACCGTCCGCGGTCGTGGCCCTCGCGGGCGAGCTGCTGGGCGGCCCTGGCCGACGTCGCGAGCTGGACGTAGACCCGGTCGACGAAGGCCTGCTCCTGCGCGACCTCGTGCTCGACGAGCTCTTCTGACAACGCGTTTCCCCTCAGAACCGGCGAGTCGACAAGCCTACCCGCTGCCTCCGAGCCTATTCGCAGGAATCCCCCGTTCCCCGCGTCGGCGTCGACGCAATGGCCGCGCCGACGACGAGGGGACGAGCAGGTCAGTCGGTGCGGACGTACCAGGCCAGGCCGAGCTCGACCTCCGCACCGACGTCACCGCGGGCCCGCACCCCGGCCGATCCGCCGGACCTCGGGACGACGCCGATGGTCCCGCCGCCGCTGCCGTTGCCGTTGCCGTAGAGCGCGCTGCCCGGCTCGCCGTCCAGGACGGTCGCGACCAGTCCGGCACCGGCCCGGCGGAACCGGAACGTCACGAGCGTGTCCTCGCCCGGGCGCTGGGCGATCTCGTCCGGGAGGTCCACCGAGCGGTCACCCGGCTGGGGGACGGTGTTGCCGGCCAGCCGCCAGAGGTGGCCGTCGTGCTCGACGAAGTCGTCCACGGGCGCGCCGGCCACCCGCTGGGAGACTCTGGCCGGGGCGTACGCCGCCACGGCGAGCCGGACGTCGGGGTCGTCGACCGTGGGGCCGTCCTCCCCATCGGTGACCCAGATCCGCACCGTCCCGTCCCCGATCTCGTCGGGCCTGATCGTGGTCGTGTAGCCACCGCCGCCGGCCGGGTCGAAGAGCACGTCGTCGCAGCCCCGGCCGAACACCGCCTGCTCGCCATCGACGGCCACGTGCACCCAGGCGCCCCGGGGGCCGCCCGAGCAGAGGTAGCTGATCGGCAGCGGACCCGCACCCAGGAAGAGGTCGACATCGACGTCCGCGTCACCCGGCTCCCCGATCGCGTCCGCGATCAGGCGCTGCCCGGCCACCTCGAAGCGGAAGGTCACACCGTCCGAGGTGTCCCCGAGAGGAGCCGCGTCGGTGAGGTCGTACGCCGCCAGCGCGACCTGCCCGGTGCCCGTCAGCGTGAAGCGGCCGCCCGACCGCGGCGGCACGAACGTGAAGTCACCGAAGTCGTCGGCCTCGAGCACTCGGGGCCTCTCCCCCGGGGCCCGCAGCACCACCCGGTCGTCGTCGCCCTCGGTCGCCCACGAGAGCAGCCGCGGCTGGTCCGACGTCGGCAGCTCCAGGACAGCCCGTCCGTCGCCCTGATCGGCCTGGGCGAAGGCGTAGGTGTACCCGAGCGAGGTCATCGTCACCGGCGCGACGTGTCCGGCCAGCGTCCGGTCCGCCACCGGCGCCGACCGGTCCGCGCCGATCGACAGGGTCGTCGCGACCGCGGCCACCACGGCCACCGCGGCGATCCCGCCCGCGACCGACCGACGCCGACGGCGTACGGCACGGACCCGCTCGCGGACCGCAACCGGGCGGACGTGCAGGTCGTGGTCGGCCACGCCGTCGGCGTGCCGCTCGAGGGTGCTGCGCAGGTCGTCGATGGAGCTCATCGGAGGTCCTCACCGGTGTCGTCGGAGGTGGCGGGCGCGAGCGCGGGATCGATCCGCAGCTTCGCGAGGGCCTTGCTCAGCTGGCTCTTGACGGTGCCGGCCGAGCAGTCCAGCAACCGCGCCGTCTCGGCCTCGGTCAGGTCCTCGAAGTAGCGCAGCACCACGACCGCCCGCTGCCGGCGTGGCAGCCGGGCCATCGCCTGCCACAGGTCGTGGCCCGCCTCGGCGCTCCCGGTCGCGTCAGCGGCGCCGCGCTCGGGCAGGTCCTCGCTGGGCAGCTCGCCGTGCCAGCGCCGCCGCCACCAGGACGCGTAGGTGTTGACCAGGATCTTGCGGACGTACGGCTCCGGGTGCCCGTCGATCCGCGACCACGCGAACCACGCCTTGGTGAGCGCCGTCTGGAGCAGGTCCTCGGCGAGCGCGTGGTCACGGGTCAGGAGGTACGCCGTGCGCAGCAGGCCGGTCGACCGCGCCGCGACGAAGTCGTCGAAGTCCACCGCACCTGCTGCCGGCTCCGGCATCGTTCCCCCCGAGATGGTCGTGGCCCCCAGGGGCCTGGCCGGAGCTGTCATGTCCGGTAGTACGCGGTGGGCGTCCGGTTCGGTTGCCCGTGGCCTCGATACGGTCGCTGCACGACCTACTCGACCAGCGAGAAACCAGTGGCTACTTCTTGCGCGAG
>JAOPXF010000012.1 GCA_025965295.1 Nocardioides sp. | reverse complement strand
CTGCGGCCCGGGCCAGCCACGCATGGCGGTGACTCGCGGTCACCGGCGTCAGATCACCGCCGTCCTGAGGGGTGTCCTCCTCGGCCGGGACGAAGATCAGGCGCCGACCCCACGGGGCCGGCGCCTGCTCTCGTTCACGTGCGCGAGGGGGGAGTTGAACCCCCACGTCCTTTCGGACACACGGACCTGAACCGTGCGCGTCTGCCTATTCCGCCACTCGCGCGTGATGCGGCGCTCAGGCTATCCCAGCGCTCCGATCATTCCCAAACCGGCCGGAGGGCTTGCGCCGTGCTCCGTGACCACCCCGTTACGATCGGTCGCAACCCGGCGACCGCCGGGTGTCGCTGGCCTGCCGTGGTCATGGCAGCCTCGGGCCGCGAGCCGCACGACCACCGAGCGTGATCCGACGTGGGAAGGAGACGGGCAGTGGGCGGGCTCTCCAAGTTCGAGCACAAGCTGGAGCAGCTGATCTCCGGTGCGTTCGCCCGGGCGTTCCGCTCCGCGGTGCAGCCCGTCGAGATCTCCGCGGCGCTCCAGCGCGAGTGCGACAACAACGCCCAGATCCTGTCCCGCGACCGGCGCATGGTGCCCAACGACTTCCACGTCGAGCTCAGCCAGACCGACCTCGACCGGCTGGCGCCGTACGACACCGCGATGGCCGACGAGCTGGTCAACCAGCTGCGTGAGCACGCCGAGCAGCAGAGCTACGTGTTCCCCGGCCCGGTCACGATCGGCTTCGAGCCGGCCGACGACCTCACGACCGGCCGGTTCCGGATCCGCAGCCGGGCCCAGGCCAAGGTCACCGGCAGCGCCAGCGCCACGCAGGTACGCCGCGCCCGCGCCGTCCTCGAGGTCAACGGCACCCGCCACCCCCTGCAGGCTCCCGGCCTGGTCATCGGCCGCGGCACCGAGGCCGACGTCCGCATCAACGACCCCGGCGTCAGCCGCCGCCACATCGAGTTCGTGGTCTCGACAGGATCGACCACCGGCGGGCCCGACGACCTGGACATCGAGGTCCGCGACCTCGGGTCGACCAACGGGATGCTCGTCGACGGCCACCGCATCAGCAGGACGGGAGTGCGAGACGGCACCCGCGTCAAGATCGGGAACACCACGATGACCGTGCGCGTCATCGAGGAGGACATGGATGTCTGAGCTCACGCTGTTCCTGATCCGCATCGCCTACCTGGCGATCCTCTGGATCTTCGTGCTCTCGGCGATCTCCGTGATCCGCTCCGACATGTTCGGCGCCCGGGTCCCCGAGGGCGCTCGCGGCACCACTCGCGGCACCAAGCCCGCCAAGGCCGCCAAGCCGCCGAGCCGGCGGCGCGGCTCGCCCACCCACGTGCTCGTCACCGAGGGCGCCAACTCCGGCGAGCGCGCCGAGCTCGACCAGGCGCCTATCCTGATCGGCCGCGGCACCGACGCCGCGATCCGCCTCGACGACGACTATGTCTCCACCCGCCACGCCCGGATCGCGGCCTCGGGCGACGAGTGGTTCGTCGAGGACCTCGGCTCCACGAACGGCACCTACATCGGCAGCGTCCGCATCACCCAGCCCACGACGCTGACGCTCGGCACCCAGGTCCGCATCGGCAAGACGATCCTCGAGCTGAGGAAGTAGCCGATGACCGAGCCGACCCCCGTCGCCAGCCCCGAGGCCACCGCGGCTCCGGAGACGCAGCCGGACCGGGCCCTGCGCCTGCGCTACGCCGCGATCTCGGACGTCGGCCGGGTCCGCAAGGACAACCAGGACTCCGGGTACGTCGGCCCGTGGATGCTCGCGGTCTGCGACGGGGTCGGCGGGGCGGCCCGCGGTGACATCGCGTCGGCCACGGCGATCCAGCAGCTCCGGCGGCTCGACGAGCCGCCGACCGACGACCTGCTCGGCCAGGTGGCCGGCGCCCTGCACCGCGCGCACGACCGGATCGGCGAGCTCGTCGACGAGGACCCCGCCCTCAACGGCACCAGCACCACCGCGACCGTCGCGCTCTTCGACGGCGCCCGCCTGGGGGTCGGTCACGTGGGCGACAGCCGCGCGTACCTCGTCCGCGGTGGCGAGCTCGTCCAGCTGACCAAGGACCACACGTTCGTCCAGAGCCTCATCGACGAGGGGCGAATCACCGAGGCCGAGTCGCGGGTGCACCCGCACCGCAACCTCATCCTCAAGGCCCTCGACGGCATCCACGAGGCCGAGCCCGACCTCTTCCACGTCGAGCTGGCCGCGGGCGACCGGCTGCTGCTCTGCAGCGACGGCGCGTGCGGCGTCCTCGACGACGGCCGGCTCGCCGACATCCTCTCCTCCGGCAGCCCCGACTACGCCGCGGTCGAGCTGGTCCGGGCCAGCCTCGAGGCCGGCAGCTCCGACAACGTCACCTGCATCGTGGCCGACGTCGTCGACGCCTCCGAGCCCGTCGACCAGGACCTCCAGCCGGTGCTGGTGGGCGCCGCCGCCGAGATGCGCCGGCGGGCACCCCGCCCGGCCAAGGGCAGCCTCTTCCGCGGCCACCGCTCCGGCGACACCGGTGAGCTCGACCCGGTGCCGGCCGACATCCCCGACGACGTCCCGTTCGCGATCTCCAACGACCCGATCGACCCCGAGCAGGCGCGCTACGCGCCCCGCCCGCCGCGCCGGTTCACCTGGTTCCGGCGCTTCCTCGCGCTGGTCATCCTCGTCGGCGTCGTGTGGGTCGGCGTCGCGGCCGCGTGGTCATGGAGCCAGCAGCAGTACTACGTCGGCGAGCAGGACGGCACCGTCGTGATCTTCCGCGGCGTCAACGCCGACCTCCCGGGCCTCTCGCTCTCGTCGCCCTACGAGACCACCGACGTCGAGCTCGACCGGCTCTCCGAGTTCGACGCCGGCAACGTCCGCGACGGCATCGACGCGGGCGACCTCGCCGACGCCCAGCGCACGGTCGACAACCTCGCCGCCAAGCAGTCCGCCGACCCGACCGCGGGCGGCTGAGCGATGGCCCAGAACGGTGCCCTCCTGGGCTTCGTGCACCGGCGACGCCGGGGTGCCGAGCTCTTCCTGCTCGTCCTCGCGCTCGCGGTCGGGATCGGCGCCTACGCCGCCGTCGGCATCGGCGTCGAGGGCGAGGTGCCGGCCGACCTCGTCGGGTACGGCGGGTGGCTGGCCGCGCTCGTGATCGTCGCGCACGTGGTCGTGCGGCTGGTCGCGCCGTACGCCGATCCCGTGCTCCTGCCCGTCGTCGCCGCCCTCAACGGACTCGGCCTGGCCGTCATCCACCGCCTCGACCTGGCCTACGCGGCGGACGGCAACCCCGACACCCCCTCCGGCTTCGCCCAGCAGCAGCTGGTGTGGATGACGCTCGGCGTCGCGCTCTTCGTCGGCACCCTGCTGCTCCTGCGGGACCACCGGGTGCTGCAGCGCTTCACCTACACCAGTGGCCTGGGCGCGATCGTGCTGCTGCTGCTGCCGCTGCTGCCCGGGATCGGGGCGACCATCAACGGCGCCCGGATCTGGATCCACCTCGGCCCGTTCAGCTTCCAGCCCGGCGAGGTCGCGAAGGTCCTCCTCGTGATCGCCTTTGCCGGCTACCTGGTGCTGCACCGTGACGCCCTCGCGCTGGCGGGCCGGCGGGTGCTCTTCGTCGACCTGCCCCGCGGGCGCGACCTCGGCCCGATCCTCGGCATGTGGCTGGTCAGCCTCGGCATCCTCGTCTTCGAGAGCGACCTCGGCTCGAGCCTGCTGTTCTTCGGCCTCTTCCTCACCGCGCTCTACGTCGCCACCGAGCGCCCCGGCTGGCTGGTCGTCGGAGGCGGGCTCTTCCTGGCCGGCGCCCTGGCGGCGTACAAGCTCGTCCCCCACGTCGCGAGCCGCGTCGACGTCTGGCTGAACCCCCTCTACTACTACTCCGACGAGCACGGCGCGAAGAGCTACCAGCCGGTCGAGGCGATGTTCGGCATGGGCTGGGGCGGGCTGATCGGCCGCGGCTTCGGCGAGGGCAGCCCCCAGCGGGTCCCCTACGCCAACTCGGACTTCATCATGAGCTCGATCGGCGAGGAGCTCGGCCTGACCGCGGTCATCGCGGTCATCCTCTGCTACGGCCTGATCGTCGAGCGTGCCCTGCGGGCCGCGCTGGTCTGCCGCGACGGCTTCGGCAAGCTGCTCGCCACCGGTCTCGCCGCCGTCTTCGCGCTCCAGGTCTTCGTCGTCGTCGGCGGCGTCACCAGCCTGATCCCGCTCACCGGTCTCACCACGCCGTTCCTCTCGTACGGCGGCTCCTCCCTCGTCGCGAACTGGGTGATCATCGCGTTGCTGCTCCGCATCTCCGACCAGGCCCGCCGGCCGGTCCCGGACCTCTCGTCCGAGCCGGACAGCGCGGCCGACATGGAGTCCACCCAGGTGGTGAAGATGCTGTGAACAAGCCGATCCGCACCATCGCGATGTTCTGCCTGCTGCTCTTCCTGGCGCTGATGCTGAACGCCACGTACCTCCAGTACTACAAGGCCGGGTCGCTCGACAAGGACCAGCGCAACCGCCGCGTGATCGCCGCGTCGTTCGCCCGCGAGCGCGGCGCGATCCTGGTCGGCCGCACCGCGATCGCGAAGAGCGTGCCGTCCGACGACGAGTACAAGTTCCAGCGCACCTACCCCGAGCCGTTCAAGTACGCCGGCATCACCGGCTGGTTCTCCTACTACGGCCAGACCGGCGTCGAGCAGTCCGAGAACGCCGTGCTGTCGGGCGACGACTCCCTGCTGTTCGTGACCAAGCTGGTCGACCTGCTCAGCAACAACGCCTCCAAGGGCGGCAGCGTCCAGCTGACGATCAACGAGGCCGCCCAGACCGCGGCGTTCAACGGCCTGTCGGCACTCCCGGGCGACGTCCAGGCCTCGGTCGTGGCCATCGAGCCCAACACCGGCAAGATCCTCGCGATGGTCTCGCTGCCGACCTACGACCCCAACAAGCTGGCGTCGCACGACCTGAGCTCGGTCGGCGACACCTACGACCGGCTCAACAAGGACCCCGACGAGCCGCTGCTCAACCGGGCCATCCAGACCCGGCTCCCTCCCGGCTCCACGTTCAAGGTCGTCACCGCGGCGGCCGCGATCGAGAGCGGCAACTACGACGCGAGCTCGCAGGTGCCCGGCGGCGCGCAGTACACGCCGGCGCAGACCAGCAACGTC
>JAOPXF010000517.1 GCA_025965295.1 Nocardioides sp. | reverse complement strand
GCCGGCAACTCGCTGATCGACCCGACCCTGACCGCCCGCGTGCTGGAGCGGGTGCGCAACCCCACCACGACCGCCCCGGAGCTGGCCGAGCTCACCGAGCAGGAGCTCAAGCTGCTCGCGCACATCGCCGAGGGCCTCACCAACCGGCAGATCGGGGAGCAGATGTTCCTCGCCGAGAAGACCATCAAGAACTATGTCTCCAGCATCCTGTCCAAGCTGGGCCTGGAGCGCCGGACCCAGGCGGCGGTGCTGGCCTCCAGGCTGCTCGGACCGGCCGACTCCCGCTGAGGACCATGTTCGCTGCTGACCGGCGGACCCGGCTCAGCCGAGCGGCACCCGCCACACGAATGCCGTCCCACGAGGGACGAGCGCGGTGAGCTCGAGGGAGCCACCCAGGCTGTCGGCCCGGCGGCGTGCGTTGCGCAGCCCGCTCTCGGTCCCCCCGGGAGCGAGACCGACGCCGTCGTCGGTGACCGTGAGCCGCAGCTCGTCCTGGTCCACGTGGACCTCGATCGCGGCGAGCGTCGCGTGTGCGTGGCGTGCGAGGTTCGAGAGGGCCTCGCGCAGCACCGGCAGCAGCTGCTCGCGCAGGTCGTCCGGCACCGCGGTGTCCACCGGACCGGACGTGCGCACCGTCGGCGCGTAGCCCAGGACCGGGGCGTACTCCCGGACCAGCCGCCGGACCTCGGTGCGCAGTGAGCCCGAGCGCTGGCGCTGCAGCTCGAAGATCGTGCCGCGGATGTCGCGGATCGTGAGGTCGAGGTCATTGACGGCCTGGTCCAGCCGCTCGGCCACGTCGGGGTTGCCGGCGAGCATCGAGACGCCCTGCAGCTGCAGGCCGATGGCGAAGAGTCGCTGGATGACGACGTCGTGCAGGTCCCGGGCGATCCGCTCGCGGTCCGAGATCACCGCCAGCTCCTCGCGGTCGACGATGGCCTGCGCGCGGTCGAGGGCGAGCGCGGCCTGGTCGGCGAACGACGCCAGCAGCTCGCGCTCCTCGACGTCCCGGGGGGCCCGCCCGCCGTCGTAGAGCACGACCAGGGCCGCCCGCTCCGCGAGGTGCGCACGCAACGGGATCACGAGCGCGGTCAGCGCCCCGGCGGAGACCTCGACGGGGTGGATCCCGTTCTTGGCGCTCGGTCCCTCCGCGACCTCGTCGATGGCGGCGTTCACGACATCGACGTCGCTGGGGTCGCAGCTCACCGTGCGGGCCGACTCGTAGCGGAAGCTCAGTACGGCGGCCGCGCGGGCACCCGACACCGACCGGGCCGCCTGCGTGATCTGGCGCAGGGCGCCGCCGAGGTCGATCGGTGGCTGCAGCGCGTCCGAGAGGTTTGCCGATGCCTCGAGCCACTGTCGGCGTCGCTCGCTGAGTCCGTAGGCCCGGGCGTTCTCGATGACGAAGCCGGCGGTGTCCGCCAGGGCGGCGACGAGCAGCTCGTCCTGCTCGTCGAACTGGGCGCCGCCCGCCTTCTCGGTCAGGTAGAGGTTGCCGAAGACCGTGCCGCGGATCCGGACGGGAACCCCCAGGAACGTCGTCATGGGCGGGTGGTGCGGCGGGAATCCGGACGACTGCGGGTGGTCCTTGAGGACCGGCAGCCGGATCGTCTCGGGCTCGTCGATGAGCAGCCCGAGAATGCCCCGTCCCTTGGGCAGGTCGCCGATGAGCGCGCGTTCCTGCTCGCTCAGGCCGGTGGTGACGAACTCGACGAGGTCTCCGTCGTGGCCGATCACGCCGAGGGCGGCGTAGCGGGCCGTGGTGAGCTCGCAGGCGGCCTCGACGATCCGGGTGAGGACGCTGCGCAGGTCGAGGTCGGACGAGATGGCCGTGACCGCGTCGAGCAGGGCCAGGGCCGTCCCGTGCAGCTCGGGGCGCGGGTCGGTGGTCACGGACTCAGTGTCGCGCACCGCAGCCCGGGCGTCAGCGCGGGCGACGCAGCTGGCGCGGAATGCCGGCGTTGACCGCCGAGGCCGCCGCGAGGCGGACCTTGACGTCGACCAGCACGCAGTCCGTCGGGGTCACGACGACCGGGTTCAGGTCGAGCTCGGCCACTTGGGGTACGTCGGCGGCCAGGGCGCCCAGGTCGACGACCAGCCGCTCGAGCGCCTCGACGTCGACCCGCGCGCTGCCCCGGAAGCCGTCGAGCAGCGGCCAGCACCGCAGCGAGCGCAGCGCGCGCGCCGCGTCGCCTCGGGTGAGCGGCGGCACGAGGAAGACCCGGTCGGCCAGCAGGTCGACGTTGACGCCACCCGCCGCGACCATCACCAGTGGGCCGAAGCCCGGGTCGCGGACGACCCCGAGGGCGAGCTCGACCCCGGTCACCACGGGCTGGACGAGCACCGGCACCTCGTCGCGGCCGAGCTCCTCGGAGAACGCCCGGGCGGCCGCCATCACCTCGGCGGTGGAGCGCAGCCCGACCCGGACCAGGCCGCGGTCGGTCTTGTGGACCACCGCCGGATCGGCGACCTTGACGGCCACCGGGCAGCCGAGCTCGTCGGCTGCCTGGGCGGCAGCGACGGGGTCGGGCGCCTCGATCCCCACCGGGGCCAGGTGGTAGGGCTCGAGCAGCTCGACGGCGTCGGTGGGGGACAGCCACCCGGCACCGGCGCCGACCCCGGCGAGACGGGCCTCTGCCACCTCGCGCGCCGCCGCGGCTCGGTCGTCGTCGGTGTCCAGCGGTTCGTCGTGCGGGATCCGCAGCCACGCGGCGTACCGCACGACGCGGGCGAGGGCCCGGACGGCGGTCGTCACCGACCGGAAGCGGGTGATCCCGGTCAGCTGGTCCTCGGTGGGGTCCAGACCGCCCATGGGGACCAGGAGCACTGGCTTCCCCGGGTGCTCGGCGCGGCAGCGGGCCAGGGCGGCAACCAAGGGGCCCGGGGCGCTCACGCTCGTGCGCACGAGGACGACCACGACGGCGTCGACCTCGTCGGAGTCCAGCAGCGCCGCGGTGATGGCGGCGACGTCCTCGGGTGCGGCGCCGGCGCCGGCGTCCACCGGGTTGCTGGTCCCGGTGGTGCCGAGGACGTGGCGGGCCAGCACCTCGCGGACCGAAGCCGACAGCTCGGGGACGACGAGGCCGCACTGATCGGCCTCGTCCGCGGCGAGCACGCCGAAGCCGCCGGCGTTGCTGAGCACGGCGATCCGAGGCCCCTGGGGCAGCGGCTGCCCGGCCAGGAGCAGCGCGGTCTCGGCCAGCTCCTCGGCGCTGCGGCAGCCGATCACGCCGGCCTGGGCGAAGAGCGCGTCCACGCCCACCCCGGACGCCGCGGCCGCTGCGGTGTGCGAGACTCCGGCACGCCGGCCGCCGGAGGACCGGCCGCCGACGACCGCGAGCAACGGCTTGCGCTCGGCGAAGCGCCGGGCGACCCGCGCGAACTTGGAGGCGTTGCCGAAGGACTCGAGGTAGAGCGCCGCGGCCGTGACGTGGGGGTCCTCGAACCACGCGGCCAGGAGGTCGTTGCCCGAGACGTCCGCCTTGTTGCCCAGGGAGATGAACGAGGCCACGCCGAGCCCGAGGTCCCGGGCGATGTCGATGAGGGCGATACCCACCCCGCCGGACTGGGACGCGATCGCGAGACCGCCGGGCGGGGGGACCGCATGGCTGAACGTGGCGTTCAGCCGGATGTCGGGGTCGTTGCCCATCACGCCGAGGCAGTTGGGTCCCACCAGTCGCATGCTGTGCTCGCGGGCCAGGTCGAGCATCTCCCGCTGCAGCCGGGCTCCCTCGGCGCCGAGCTCCTCGAAGCCGGAGGAGATCACCACGACGGCCGGGATGCCCGCGGCCGCGGCGTCGCGAAGGGCATCGAGGGCACGCGGGGCGGGGACGGCGACGATCGCCAGGTCGACGGGCCCGGGGAGGTCGACGAACCGGGCGGCCGCGGGCAGCCCGCCGAGCGTCACGGCCGTCGGGTGCACGACGTGGAGCGAGCCGGTGTAGCCACCGGAGCGGATGGACGCGAGGACCGCGGCACCGATCCCGCTGCCGTCTCGGCGAACGCCGGTCACGGCCACGCTCCGGGGGTAGAGGAGGGGGGCGAGGGACCTGGCCTCGGCCCGGCTCTCCCGGGCATCGGCGGCCTCGACGGCGCGCGCCGAGGCAGCGGTGCCCATCTCGACGTGCACGCTGCCGAGGTCGGCCGCGTCGCGGGTGACCTCGAACCCCGCGTCCAGGAACACGCGCAGCATGGGGTAGTTGTCGGAGAGGATCTCCGCGACGAAGCGCCGGATGCCCCGGTCGCGGCAGACGGCCGCGAGGTGCTCGAGAAGGAGGCTGCCCATCCCTTGGCCGTGCAGATCCTCGGCGACCAGGAACGCCACCTCGGCGACGTCGGGCGCCACCTGCTCGGCGGTGCCGAGGGCGACGATGCGGCCGTGGAGGGTGACCACGAGGCTCGCGACGGTCGGGGCTGCGGTGGCGTCGAAGAGGTGGCTCACGTAGTCGCGCCCGGCCTTGTGGCCGATGGCAAAGAAACGCAGCCGCAGGCTCGCGTCGGACGCGCCCTCGTGCAGCTCGTGGAGCCCCTGCCGGTCGGTGGGCAGCAGCGGCCGCACCACGGCGACGGTGCCGTCCGCGAGCAGGACGTCCGCGTCGAGTGGGTCTGCGTTCCTCACTGGGCACGCCTGGCGGGCAGCTCACGGAGGAGGTCGCCGTACGCGCCGAGGCGCCGGCCGCCGAGCTCCTCCCAGCGCAGGCGCAGGTGCAGGTCGCGGGCGCCCTTGGCCCACGGGTGCGGCTGCCAGACTGCCCGGATGTGGTCGATCTGCGCGTCGTCGGTGACGAACTCGGTGCGGCCACGGGCGACGACGCTCCACCCGCGCTGGTACTCGAGGTCGAACTGGTCGATCTCGAAGGCCAGGGTCGTGTCCCGGCCGTAGGTGCCGAGCAGGCTGTACGGCGAGGTCCGGACGATGATGGCGTCGTCGACGACCGAGTAGTTGACCGGGATGATGTGCGGACCGGTGGGGGTGGAGACGGCCATGCGTCCCACGATGCCCGCGCGCAGCAGAGCCTCGCACTCCGCCTTGCCGAGCTCGAGTGAGTCGTGCACGTCAAACCTCCGTCGTCGTTGTCTGCTCTCGATCCTGCGGCACGGGCCTCCGAGGCATCAGGGCCGTTGGTCCCACGGGCGCGGTCCCTCCGTCGCTGGCCGACGGGATCGGGTGGGACGACGCTGGACGCATGGAGACCACAGCGATTCCTTCGGGCAGCATCGTCGTGGGTCTGGACGGCTCGCCCTCCTCCACGCAGGCCCTCGACTGGGCGATCGACCAAGCCGGGCTCGAGCACCGGCCGCTCACGCTGGCGCACGGGGTCGGGCCCGGGCAGACGCTCTGGCTCGGCCAGTCGGGCTTCGACCACCGGCTGGTCGTCACCGCGATGCGCGAGGACGGCCAGGCCGTGCTCGACGCCGCGCGCGAGCACGTGGCTGCCCGGGCACCAGGCATCGAGGTTCACCAGACGCTGCGCCTCGCAGATCCCCGGGAAGCGCTGCTCGAGCTGGCCCGCGAGGCGGCGATGGTCGTCCTCGGGTCGCGCGGGCGCGGTCCCGTGCGCAGCCTGCTGCTGGGCTCGGTGAGTGTTGCCGTCTCGCGGCACGCGCCCTGCCCGGTCGTCGTCCTGCGGCCGCACAACCGGGGCGCCATCCGGCAGGGCGTCCTGGTCGGGGCCGACGGCACCGCGAGCTCGGGCACGACGCTCGAGTTCGCCTACCGGGTGGCCTCGCAGCGCCATCTCCCGCTGACCGTCATGCACTGCTTCTGGGACCTCCGCAGCATCACCGCCGGCCCCGCCATGGTGCTCGCCGGCGAGCCCGACCTCGAAGCCGAGCGACTGCTGCTCGCCGAGTCGGTGAGTGGCCTGGGTGAGAAGTTCCCCGACGTCCACGTGACCACCGAGCTGGCCCGGGGGATGGCGGATGACTGCCTGGTCCGCGCCGCCGAGCGGATGGACCTCGTCGTGGTCGGCCGGCACCTGCACAGCCCGGTGTCGGGGCTGGTCCGCGGCTCGGTCGCCTCGGCCGTCCTCGAGCACGCCCCCAGCATCGTCGCGGTCGTGCCGGACCCGAGGGACGCCTGACCCGGCCCACGACTCCGAGATCCTCCGACCCGGCCGTCACGGTCGGGTCGCGGGGCTGTCCGGCGTCGGTGGGACGGCGACCAGGGCGACGATGTCCGACCAGGTGACGATCCCGACGACCCGTCCCGCGTCGTCGACCACGGGCAGGGCGTCGACGAGCTCCAGGAGCATCGCCGCCGCGGCCCGGCGGACGGTTGCGTCCCGGTGCAGCCGCGGGCAGCGGGACGGCACCAGGTCGGCCACCCGGGCCTGGTGGCGCCGGAAGACGTCCAGGGCGGCGAGGGCCTGCTCGTGCGAGAGGACGCCGAGGCAGCTGCGGTCCGGGTCGACGACCACGAGGTGCCGCAGGGCCGTGCGCTCGAACGTGTCCAGCGCGACCCGCAGGTCGCAGTCGGACCGGATCGCGACCAGCCGGCGCGACATGATCTCGGCGACGCCGGCCTCCCGGTCCGCGGATCCGGCGGATCGGGCGGATCGGGCGGCAGGCTGGATGTCCATGTCACCACGCTGGCGCGGTGCCGCCGGCGCGGGCAGGGCACAAGGTCCCGCGTGCGGCCCGCGTACGTCGCTCGTCGTGGCCGGCCGCTGGGTGTAGAACCGGCGCATGACCGACCCGCAGACGCCCACACCACCCGTCCACCACCCGGCCGTCGCCCACGAGCTGGCCCGGGCCGAGGACGTGCAGCTCCGGACCGCCGACCTGATCACCCGCTTCGCCGGCTCCATGCCGTTCGTCTACGTGCACATCGTGGCGTTCGCGGTCTGGATGCTGGTCTTCGAGCGCAGCCCCTGGCCGACGCTCACGTTGATCGTGTCGCTCGAGGCGATCTTCCTGTCGACCTTCGTGATGATCGGGCAGAACCGGCAGGCGCGCTTCCAGCAGATCAAGGCCGACCACGACTTCGTCGCCCAGGAGGCCGAGCTGCACGTCAACACCGAGCTGACCCGGATCATCGAACGACTGGTCCGCGAGATCCACCACACCACGGTCCACCAGGACTAGGCCACGCCGCCGCCGACGTACACCCAGCGGCCGGCTCTGCGCTCGAAGCGGCTCCGCTCGTGCCGTTCTCCCGGGCCGGACGGCCGGCTGTAGTGCGCGACGAACTCGACCTCACCGGTCGTGTCGCCGGGACCGCCCGCCAGCACGTCGAGGATCTCGAGGCCGGTCCAGGTCAGGGTCGGGTCCGGCGACAGGTCGTCGGGGCGGGTCCGGGGGTGCCAGGTCCGGAAGACATGGTCCTCGTCGCCGACGGCATAGGCCGAGTAGCGCGACCGCATCAGCTCCTCGGCCGTCTGCGCCTGCGCCGCGCCGCGGTGCAGCCGGCCGCAGCACGCGTCGTACGACGTGCCCGACCCGCACGGGCAGGGAAGCTGCAGCATCAGACCAGCTCGACCAGGTAACCCCGGTCGACGTACCACCGCGCGGGCCGCTCCAGCACGACCATGGGGCCGCCCCCCGGTTGCTCGAACCACGGCGCGGCGACCCCCTCCATCGCCCCCGGCAGGGGCCCTTGCACGAGGTAGCGGTGGTAGTCGCCCCATTCGGACGGTGGCGCCGACCGCTCAGGCATCGGGGTGCCTAGCGCGAAGAGGTGGTGCCCGGTCTCGGCGCCGGTGAGGTCGAGGGCATCACCCGCACCGACGGCGGCGGGTCCGGCTGTCGCCCCACGGGCTGCGGTCCGCTCCTTGATGCGCTGAGCGGTCGCGGCTCCCGCGGCCTCGACCCCGGCGGGGGCCGGGATGCTGGCCGCAGGCGTCTGGAGCAGGCGTACGACGAGGGCGCCGGCGTCCTCGATCGTGGTTGCGAGGGCATAGGTCGCGAACCGCCCGCGACCGACTCCACCGACGGCGTACTCGGCGCCGGCAGGGACGATGACCCACCGGCCCTCGGGTGGCGCGGGTGCGTCCGCGGTAGGCGGCGGGCTGAGGTACACGCGGTCGGGGCTCAAGCCGGCGCCCTCAAGGATCGCGATCAGGGTCTGGATGTCGTCCAACGCGGGCTCCTACACCTGTTCCTGACGGTCGGCCACGAGGCGACGGTGCTGGTCCGCGTGCACCCACATCCGGGCCACCTGCTTGTCGGTCGCCTGGCGACCCTCGTGCAGTCGCATCGCAGCGGCGACCGCGGCGACGGCTGCGGCCTCGTCGGGATGCGCCTGCCGGTCGTGCTCCTGGCCGCGGTCGAGGGTGTACGTCGTGACCGCGCCGTCGGTGCCCTTCTCGACGACCACCATGCCGTCCGGCTTGGGCGCCTCGAGCAGGAGCTCCGCGCGAGCGACCTCGTCGGGCTCGCGTCCGGTCGCGGCCAGCGCGTCCTTGAGTTCCTCGACGGTTGTCGGCAGCGGGCCATCGTACGTGCGCGGCCGCGCGGGCTGGGGCTCGCGCCACGCGTCGACAGCGGCGCTCTCGGACTGGAACGACCGGGTCAGGATCTGCTCTCCGCGCTCCCACACCCACGTCTCGCACCCACCATCGGGCAGGGTGCGGAAGACGGTCATGCCGTTGACCTTGTCGACCCCGGCGAGGTCCTCCTCGCGGGCGACCTCGCGAGCCCGCAGCGGAAGGTCGCTGTGGCGCAGCTCGTCGCGGAGCTCCTCGACCGACGTCAATGGATCTCCTTGAGGTAGCCGCGCTCGACGTACCAGCCGATCGGATGGTCGAAGAAGTACTGCGTGCCGCCTGCCGGCTGCTCGAACCAGGGGGCGACCTTGCCTGCGTGACCGATTCTGGCAGGGGCTTCACGACTTCGTACTGGTGGTACTCACGTCCGATGTTGTTGGGCGGGAGAGCGCGGGACTCGTAGCTCTCCCCGCCTGGCGAGGCATAGCGCCCGGTCTCGCCGCCCAACCGGTCGATCGTCTGGCCGGGGGCCAGCTCGTTGGGTCTCGGGGCTCCCTCGAATCCGTCGTGCGGCGGGTAGCGCCAGTTGTTAGTCTCCGGGTTCCAGTACTTGTTGTAGAACTCCTGCTTGGACAGGCCGCCGTAGGGATCCTCAACCCCCTTGAAGATGTCGGCGGCCTTACCCTCAGTCGGGACCTCGCCCGCCTGGGCCCAGGCAGGCAGCTCCTCGAGGTCCACCTTGCCCAGGCGGAGTCCCGTGGCCTCGAGGGCCTTGACGACCTTGGCGCTGAGGATCTTCTTGATCTTGTCGCTCACCTCGGCGGCCCGGGTGACGACCTCGCCGATCCGCGCGGCACCGAGCCGGGCCAACTCGACCAGGTCACGAAGGATTCGCACCACCTTGCTCGCAGCATTGGCGACTTCGGCTCCCTCGGCGGCCTGAGCAGGCCCCTCGCCAAGGCCAAGGGTGAAGGCCCCCAGGATTGCACCGCCGGTCTCGATCGCCACCGTCCACTCGATGAAGGAAACGAGCTCGTGCTCGATCTCGTCGTGGTGCGCGTCCACCTGGTCGGCGTACTCGTGGCAGGCCTCGCCGATCTGGCCGAAGGCGTCGGCCAGGGTCGTGACGCTGTTGCTGAGGTCGGTGCAGGTGGCGACGGCGTCGCGACCTCGGGGGAGCGCTGGGTCTCGATGGTGGCCCGTGCCGAGTCCACGGTCCAGCTCCAGGTGGACAGCTGCTTACCGGCATCGATCCACGCGTCTCCGGTCGACCGTAGGCGACCGGTGTCGGCGTCCGGCCAGAGCAGACCCTCGACGTGGGAGGCGATCCAGTGCCACCAACCGGGCTGATCCCCGGTCCCGCCGGCGGCCGACGGGGGAGCCGACGCCGAGAGCGACTCCGTCCAGTGGTCGGGGTTCGTGTCGCCGGTGCTTCCGCCGCCCAGGGGGCCACCGTTCACGATCGCACCGTGGTCGGCCGCCTCGTGGTTGACAAGGGACGCGTTGAGCAGGTTGGCGGCGTTCGCGAGCGCATCTCCCAGGTCGCAACCGCCCTGGAGGAGGCTCGCTGCCGCTTGGTCGTACTGGGCGGCGAACTCCGCACCCCCGGTGTCGGTGCCCGCCATCGCCGCGCCCCCGTCCAGGGCACCCGCCAGCGAGGTCATCAGGTCCACGATCCCGTGGTTGGCTTCGTAGAAGTCACTGCATGCCGAGACGTAGGAACCGCTCTCCACGGCGAGTCTCACAGCTTCCTCCTCACCGGGTCTGGGCCCACATCGAAGCGTTGGCGTCCGCCGCGGCGGAGTAACAGCCGTGGGCGTGCTCGGCCGCCGCCCGCAGCTTGCCGAGCGCCTCGTGCATCTCAGCGGCGCCCGCCGTCCAGCGCTCGTGTGCGGTGCGCTGGGCGTCAGCCGCTGCTCCCGCCCAGCTCCCGTGCAGCTTGTCCACCACGCCGGCGAGCCGCGAGAGCTGCTCGTCGAGGACGTCGTCGAAGGCCTGCAGGCCGTCGACGACCCGGCGCAGCTCGTCGAGGTCCACTTCGAAGCTCACGACGGCCCCAGGCGCTGGTGGAGGGCACCCAGGCCACCTACCACGGTCTCGTCGGTCCGGCCGAGGTCCGCGCGGTGGTCAGCGAGCAGGACGCTCTCGGCCCGCAATGCCTGCAGGACCCGGTGGGCGCCCTCGCGCCACTCGCTCCAGGCGCGCGCGTAGGCGTCGGCCGCGTCGCCGACCCAGCCCGCGGTCACGAGCGACTCGACCTCCCCTTGGGCGCGGTCGGTCTCGCGAGTCAGGGCACTCTCGATCTCCGCCACCAGCGAACTCGCTCGTTCGAGCTCGGCGTACTCGGCTGCAAGGTCCATCGCTGCCTCCCGAAAGGCTTTCGTGCTGTACCGAGAGTTGCCCCGTCGCGGTGACCGCCAAACCTGGCTCCAGGCATCCGGGTCGCTTCCGCGATCCGGCGGTCGGGACGTGTGCGAGCACGGGTTGGGCCCGCGAGTAGCGTGACAAGGTGACTTCTGCTCCCACCATGTCGACCGTCGGTGAGCTGCGGGCCTCTGGCCACGTCCAGAAGAGCCTGCGCACCGAGATCCGTGACAACCTCCTCGCCGCCCTGCGGGAGGGACGTGACCCGTGGCCCGGCCTGCACGGCTTCGAGGCCACCGTCATCCCCCAGCTGGAGCGGGCCCTGATCGCCGGGCACGACGTCGTGCTGCTCGGCGAGCGCGGGCAGGGCAAGACTCGGCTGCTGCGCACCCTGGCCGGCCTGCTCGACGAGTGGTCCCCGGTGATCGAGGGCTCCGAGCTCGGCGAGCACCCCAACGAACCGATCATC
>JAOPXF010000448.1 GCA_025965295.1 Nocardioides sp. | reverse complement strand
GGGTGGGGCGTGACTGGTTCTGCCGCCGTGGGCAGAGCAGATCGCGCAGACTCCTGAGTCGAGATGCGATGCCACGACCGGGTGGCTCGTCGCCGACGAGCCAGGACGGCGAGCATCCGCACGACGGGCCGTCCGTGTGGTCGGCCCGCCAGCGGCGAGGAGTGGGGTGTCCATGAGGTCCCGGAATCCGATCGAGGTCGTCCGGAGACGATGGGTCTGGCTGGTCGTGGGTCCGGTCCTCGGACTCCTCCTGGCCGGCGCCTGGGCCTGGTCGAGCACGCCCACCTACCGGGCGAGCGCCAGCATCTTCTTCTCGCTGCAGTTCGGAGACTCGGCGTCCGCGCTGGTCCAGGGGTCGACCTACACGCAGAGCCAGGTGACCTCCTACGCCCAGCTCGCCACGTCGCCGGTGGTCCTCCAGCCGGTGATCGACGACCTGGGTCTGAATCTCGATGCCCGCGCGCTCGCAGGTCGGGTCAGTGCTGCGCCGCCGGTGGACACGGTCATCGTCGAGGTCACCGTGACCGACACCTCCGCGGTGCGGAGCGCGCGTATCGCCGACGCGGTCGTGGCCAGCCTCTCCGACACGGTGGAGCGGCTCTCGCCGCGGGACACGACCGGCCAGCCGACCGTTCAGGCCACCACGGTCTCGCCCGCTGAGGTGCCCGGCAGTGCGTCCTCGCCCCGCCTGCAGTTCGGCCTGGCAGTCGGTCTCCTCCTGGGACTACTGGCCGGGACCGGCCTTGCCTGGGCCCGTGAGCTCATGGACACCCGCGTGCGGGACGCAGCAGACCTGGCCGAGCTGACCTCACGGCCGGTCATCGGCACGATCGACGCGGACCGCTCCGGGGTTGAGCGTCGTGTCGTGGTGAGCGTCGAGCCGCACGGTCGGCAGGCCGAGGCCTTCCGCCAGCTGCGTACGAACCTTCAGTTCCTCGACGTCCCGGGAGAGGGTCCCGACCTGCGGACGATCATGGTCACCTCCTCGGTCGCGGCCGAGGGCAAGTCGACGTTGGCGGCGAACCTGGCCGTCGCGCTCGCCGAGACCGGGGAGCGGGTCCTGCTCGTCGACGCCGACCTGCGTCGTCCCTCCCTGGCCGGTCTGCTGGGCCTGGAGGGGGCGGTCGGCCTGAGCAACGTGCTCATCGGTCACGTGTCCGTCGCCGATGTCGTGCAGGACTGGGGCTCGACCGGGCTGCAGGTGATCACGTCGGGATCGGTGCCACCCAACCCCGGTGACCTCCTCGGCTCACCGAGCATGGCGCGGCTCCTCACCGAGCTCCGGACGGACTACCGCTACGTCGTGATCGACGCGGCGCCACTGCTGCCCGTCGCCGACTCCGCGATCCTCGCCCACGCCGTGGACGGGACCGCGCTGGTGGGCAACGTGACGAAGGTGACCCGGCACCAGATGGTGGAGAGCCTGAGCATCCTGGACCGCGCCTCGGCCCGGGTGCTCGGCGTGGTCCTCAACCAGGTGCGCCGTCCCGAGGACGTGTACGGGTACGAGGCACTCGAAGGTGCCCGCGCGTCGTGGGGGGAGCAGTCGTCGCCCGACGGGGACACCGCGGCGAGATCCCCGGAGCTGATCGGCGCGAAGGGCTCCGCACTGCGGGGGGCAGGAGAGTCCCTGGCAGCCGTCCCGGTGGTGCAGCCGGAGCCGGACCAGCTTGCTGAGTCGTCGGCGCGCTCCGTGCTGACCCGCGACGCCCGATGGAAGCAGTCATGACGGCCCCGGGTGCCGGCACCGGGACGTGGTCCTTCACCGTGCTCGTCGTCTGCGAGGGCAACATCTGCCGGAGCCCGGTCGCGGAGGTGCTCCTGCGCAAGGCGCTCGCCGGGGCGCCGGGCGTGCACGTCACGAGCGCCGGGATGCGCGCCCGCGCCGGCAGCCCGGTGGAGAGCACCATGGCCCAGTTGCTCGGAGAGGACGCGCCGGAGGACTTCGCTGCCCGGCAGGTCACCGCCGCGGCGGTGAACCATGCCGGTCTGGTCCTCGCCATGACCCGCGACCAGCGGTCAGCGCTCGTCCAGTTGGCGCCCGGCTGCCTGCGCCGCACCTTCACGCTGCGGGAGTTCGCCGAGCTCGCCCTCCTCGTGCGCCGGGACCGTCCCGTGGCTGCCGCATCGGGGGCCGAGGTCCTGGCCGAACTGGCCCTGCTGGGCCCGCGGTACCGGGACCGCCGGGACGCCCGACGTGGGGGCGACGACATCGACGACCCCTTCGGCCGATCACCCGAGGAGCACGTGCGTGCCTTCCGGGCGATCGACGACGCGGTCGCCGGCATCGCCGTCGCCGTCCTCGGATGGGCGGTGCCCACCGCGCGGCCCACGATCGGCGCGACGTCCGGGACGCCGGCGTGACCTCACTCGTTCCTCCGCACGGGGGCGCCGTGCCCGGCCCAGCGTTGACCGGCCAGTTCCTGCTGGTCCGCGACGCGCAGCGGGTGCCCCCGTCCTGGACCACGAGGTCGACGGCCGGGTGGACGCTGGGCACGTGCGACCTGCCGGTCCGCGAACTCGTGAACGACGCCGGTCGGGCCGCGGGCTGGTTGGTGGGTCACCCGGTGCTCGACGGCGCCCTCGGCAATGAGCCCGTGCGGCTGCACACGAGCGACCCCCAGCGGCTGGACTGGGCGGCGGTCGATGAGCTGCTGGACCGCCTCGCCGGACGGTTCCTCCTCGTGCTGCTGCCGAGCGACGAGCCAACGGTGGTGCTGGACGCCTACGGCTCCTTGGCCGCCGTCTGGTCGTCCGCAGCGCAGGTGGTGGCCTCCACTGCCACGCTTGTCGGAGGGGAGTGGAACACCGGCCTGGCCGAGGTCACCGGTTTCCCGGAGAGCGCAACGTGGCTGCCCTTCGGGCTGACCCTGCTCCGAGGGGTCCACCGGCTGCAGGCCAACCACGCGCTGGACCTGAAGACCTGGACCACCAACCGCCACTGGCTCCCGCCCGAGATCCGGGACGACCTGTCCACCGAGGACCAGGCGATGGCGGTCCACGAGGGTGTGCGCTCCACCATCAGCGCGGTCGCCGCCGTCCATCCCTTGATGCTCTCGCTCACCGCGGGTCGCGACAGTCGGATGCTCCTGGCCTGCGCCCGGGACTTCCTCGACCAGGCCGCCTTCTTCACACTCGTGTCCGACGGCCCCGAGTCGGTCGACGTGACGCTGAGTCGTCAGCTCGTGAGCCGCTTCTCACTCGACCATTCCCTGGTGCCGGTCCGACCGACTGATCAGGCCGCCCTTGAACGGTCGCTCACCGTGACCGGTCACGCGGTCGGCGGCGAGCTCTGGCGTGCTCACGATTCCCTCGAGCAGCTCGATGGGGCACGAGTGCTGCTCCCGGGCACCGCCGGGGAGGTGGGCAGGGCACACACCTGGCGGCCGGGAGACCCCGACACGGGCACGGTGTCGCCGGAGCTGCTGCTCCGGCGACTACGGCTGCCTGCGCTCGAGGTCTACCTGGAGGGCGCGCACGACTGGTTGGCGAGCCTGCCGGAGCTGCCCCACGCCACGGTCCTGGAGCTGGCCTACATCGAGCAGCGGCTCTCGTGCTGGGCCGGGCCGGGCCACTACGGCAACCGGACGTCACGGTTCGAACTGCCGCCGTTCGCCGGCCGGGCGCTGTTCACCACGATGCTGTCGCTCCCTCTCGCGTACCGGCACGCCGAGGGGTTGACCACGGACATCTGCCGGCACGCGTGGCCGGAGCTGCTCGACGTCCCGTTCAACCGGTTCACCGGGCTGCGGGGTATCCGTGCCACCGCAGGGCGGGCTGCCCGGAAGGTCGCGCGGACCGTCCGGTCGACGGCTCGTCCGCAGTGACCTCCCGCGTCGTCACTCGATCGTGTCCTCCGCGTGCGATCGGGAGGAACGGCCGTCCCCTCATCGGGTGATCTCGACCGTGATCGTCACTCTGCGTCGTCAGGGCGGGCTTAACTTTCAGTGACTGACGACGAACAGGAGTGCTCGTGACCGTGATCGGCTACGCGCCCGGCGCGTACGACCTCTTCCACATAGGACACCTCAACATCCTCAAGCACGCCGCCGAGCACTGTGACCGGCTGATCGCCGGGGTGGTCTCCGACGAGATGCTGCTGCAGGCCAAGGGCCGGCTCCCGGTCGTGCCGCTGGCCGAGCGCCTGGAGATCGTCCGCAACCTGCGCTTCGTCGACGACGTGCACGCCGAGGTCGTCCCCGACAAGGTCGACACCTGGCGCGAGGTCCGCTTCGACGTGATCTTCAAGGGCGACGACTGGCGGGGGACCCCCAAGGGCGACAAGCTCGAGCGCGACTTCGCCGCCATCGGTGTACAGGTGCACTACTTTCCGTACACGATGCACACCTCGAGCACGATCCTGCGCAAGGCACTGACCGCCTTCGACGTGCACGAGCCCGTGGGCCGGGCGGCCCGCGTGCTCACCTCCTGAGGGACGCCGCAAGGTCCGGGCAGCCGGACTAACCTGGGCGCGGACCCCCCGCGTGCACCCGGCGCGCTGTGTGTGGCCCCCAGAACCAGGAGTGGCCCCCGTGAGCTTGCGCGGCGTGCTCGACGTCGTCCTGACCGACCCCGGCCTGGCCCAGGTGGTCGCGCAGGCCGGCGCGGCCGAGCTGGCCGTGACCGC
>JAOPXF010000412.1 GCA_025965295.1 Nocardioides sp. | reverse complement strand
GCCGGCCAGCGCCTCGAACGGGTTGCCCGACGCCGGGCTCGGGGTGCCGGGCTCCGCGGCCCGCGAGCACCCGCCGAGCGCGGTCACCGCCAGCAGGACGGCGGCGGCGAGCACGGTCCGGGTCACGCTCGGGTCCCTTCGGTCGGGTGGCTGCGGCGTCATCATGCCCGACCCCCCGAACGTCGTACGAAGTGGTCGTCGGGACAACCACTTCGTACGACGTCCCGGCCGCGTCCGGGGAGATCCGCGTCAGCGGCGGACGCGGCCGGGAGCGAAGAAGGCCGCGACGACCGCCACGGCGACCGCGGCGGCGCCGGTCAGCAGCGCCGGGCCGATGGCGCCGTCGTAGCCGCCGGGTGAGAGCTGTCCACCGTTCCCGAGGAAGACCGCGACCAGCAGCGCGACGCCCAGGGCGACGCCGAACTCACGGATCGTGGAGTTCGCCGAGCTCGCCATCGCGAAGTCGTCCTCGGGCAACCCCTCGAGCACGGCGGTGGCGCTCGGAGCGAAGGTCAGACCCATCCCGACCCCGGCCATGGCCAGCGGGACCACGAAGGACGAGTAGCCCGCCCCGCCCTCGGTCAGCGCCGCGAACCACACGAGCGACGCGGTCTGCAGCGCCAGGCCGACGACCAGCAGCGAGCGCAGCCCGGTGCGGGCGGAGATCGCACCCGCGATCGGGGCCACGACCATGGGCGCGGCGGTCCAGGGCAGCGTGCGCAGCCCGGCCTCGAGCGGCGAGTAGCCATGCACGATCTGCAGGTACTGCGAGAGCAGGAAGACCGTGCCGAACATCCCGATCGTGAACGTGAGGCCGATGACGTTGGCGACCGAGAAGCCCCGCGAGGAGAACAGGCGGAGCGGCAGCACGGCGTACGCACGGCCGCGCGCCCAGGCGAGGTACGCCGGGAGCAGCAGGGCCGCGACGACCAGCGGGCCGAGGACCCGGGGGTCGCTCCAGCCGTCGTCGTTGCCGTGCACGATCCCCCAGATACCGAGGAAGACCGCACCGCCGAGCATCGCCGTTCCGGGCAGGTCCAGCCGCTGCCAGAGCCCGCGCGACTCGGGGACGGCCAGCAGCAGCAGCGGCAGCGCCACCAGCGCGACCGGCACGTTGAGCCAGAAGATCGCCTGCCAGCTCACGCCCTCGACGACCGCGCCGCCGACGACCGGGCCGAGTGCGACGCCGAGCCCGGACACACCGCCCCAGACACCGATCGCCACCGCACGGCGCGCGGGCGGCACGGCCGCGGCGAGCAGGGTGAGCGACAACGGCATGATCGCGGCGGCCCCCAGCCCCTGGAAGGCGCGCGCCGCGATGAGGGCCCCGGACGTCGTGCTGAGCGCCGACGCGATAGACGCCAGCGTGAAGACGCCGAGGCCGACCAGCATCATCCGGCGCCGGCCGAGCCGGTCGCCGAGCGTGGCCATCGGGAGCATGAAGGTCGCGAAGACCAGGGTGTAGGCGTTCAGGAACCACGAGAGCTGCCCGACCGTCGAGCCGAGGTCGGCCCGGATCACGGGCAGCGCGGTGGTCATCACCAGGTTGTCGAGCGTGGCCATGAACATGGGCAGCGAGGCGGCGACGACCGCGAGCCAGACCGGCACGCTGCGTCGGGGCCGGGCCACGACCGGCTCGGGGAGGGCGACCCGGGGTACGTCGAGTGTGGACATGAGCATCTCCGTCGGAAGAAGGCATCGAATGATTACTTGTCTCCGAGAGTAGTAATCAACTGATAACATGTCAACCATGAAAGCCGAGAAGGTCAGCCGGATGGCCGCCGAGGACCGCCGCGAGCTCGTGATCCAGGCCGCGACGCGGGCCTTCGCGCGCGGCGGGTACGCCGGCACCAGCACCGATGCCGTCGCCCGGGAGGCCGGGGTGTCCCAGCCCTACGTCGTGCGGATGTTCGGGACCAAGCTCGAGCTGTTCCTCGAGGTGTTCCGGCGCTCGGTGGGCCGGATCCGCGACGCCTTCGCGGCGGTGCTCGACGAGGGGCCCTTCGACCCCGAGAGCGAGGAAGACAAGGCCCGGATGGGCCTGGCCTACGCCACCCTGCTCGAGGACCACGACTTCCTCCAGGTGATGATGCACGGCTTCAGCGCGGGAGGCGTCGACGAGATCGCCGCCGCCGCCCGCGAGTGCATGGGCGAGGTGTTCGCGACCATCAAGCGCACCGGCTGGGACGACGAGCGGGCCCGCGACTTCGTGGCCTACGGCATGCTGCTGAACGTGATGCTGTCGATGCAGGCGCCCGAGCACCTCGAGCCCGGCGATCCGCTGACGGCGCTCACGCGCTGCGCGTTCGGGGAGATGTTGCCGGCCGCGTCCGGCGCCGACGCACCGTGACCACGAGGCACCAGCCGGCACCGAGCAGCAGCGCACCCCCGAGCGACGCCAGCTCCCCCGACCACCCCGGCGGACGGAACGTGACGGTCACGGTCTCCCCCACCCGGGCGGGATCCAGCCGGACCCGGATCAGCTGACCCTCGAGCGGCTCGCCGAAGCCGGCGCCCGTCACCCGGTAGCCAGGCCAGGCAAGCCGGCTGAGCACGACGCTCGGGTCGTCGCCGACCCGGTCGACCACGAAGGACGTGCTCGTGTCCGACCGGGCCACCTCGTGCACCTGCGTCCCCGGCGCTGACCAGACCACGCCCCCGGCCGTGGGGACGACGCGGTCGCGCTCCCACGTCACGACCAGGCCGACCCGCCGGCTCTCGTGCCAGCCCGAGGGCGGGGCGCCCACCGGGTGGTCGGGGTCGTCGTACAGGACCAGCGTGCTGATCGCGTGCAGGTCGACCCAGCGCAGCCCGGTCTCGGGCTGGACCGTGAACATCTCGCCCAGCGCTTGCGGGCAGGCCTCGCCGTTGTAGCGCAGGCAGAAGCGGTCGTTGTAGTGCCGGA
>JAOPXF010000401.1 GCA_025965295.1 Nocardioides sp. | reverse complement strand
GGCGCGCGCGCCGCGCCCTGGTCGGCGCGGCGACCCTGGCCCTGGCCACCAGCGCCCTGACCGCCTGCCAGTCCGACCCAGCCACGGGTCCGGCCGCGGCCCCGGGCGCCTCGGGGAGCACCTCGGCGGCGGCCCCGCCTGCGAAGCTCCGGGTCACCTCCAGCCTCGGAGCCGAGACCGACGCCGTGCCGGTCGACAAGCGGGTCCGCATCTCCGCCAGCGGCGGGACGCTCGACTCCGTGAGCGTCGAGTCGCAGGCCGGCGCCCTGACCGGTGACCTCTCCCCGGACAGCAGCAGCTGGACCGCCAGCGCGCGCCTCGAGCCCGGCACCGACTACGTCGTACGCGCCGTCGCGGAGCGCGCCGACGGCAAGCGGGTCACGCGCACCTCGCGCTTCCACACCCAGGACCTGACACTCGACCAGCAGACCTACGCCTCGGTGGCGCCGCTGCAGGGCGAGACCGTCGGCGTGGGCATGCCCGTCATCGTGACCTTCGACGTCCCGGTGACCGACAGGGCGTCGATCGAGAAGCACATGTCGGTGACCGCCTCGCCCCGCCAGCCCGGCACCTGGCACTGGCTGAGCGACACCGAGGTCCACTGGCGGCCCAAGACGTACTGGAAGGCCGGCAGCGACGTGAGCGTCGACGTCGACATCAACGGCGTCCCCGCCGGCGCCGGCATCTACGGTCAGGAGAGCCGTCACGTCGACTTCGAGGTGGGCGACGCCCACGTCTACAAGGTCAACGCCCAGACCGACCAGATGCAGGTCCTCTCCAACGGCAAGCTGCTGCGGACCATCCCGATCACGACCGGGAAGCCCGGCTTCACGACGCGCTCGGGCACCAAGGTGATCATCGAGAAGTTCGACAGCAAGCGGATGAACTCCGAGACCGTGGGCATCCCGGCCGGCAGCGCGGACGCCTACGACATCGACAACGTCCAGTGGGCGATGCGGGTGACCTACAGCGGCGAGTTCATCCACGCCGCCCCGTGGTCCGTGGCCTACCAGGGCAGCTCCAACGTCTCGCACGGGTGCACGGGCATGAGCACGGACAACGCGGCCTGGCTCTACGCGATGTCCCGCCGCGGCGACGTCGTCGAGTACACCGGCACCGACCGGCCGATGACCCTCGACAACGGCTACGGCGACTGGAACGCGAGCTTCGCCGACTACCGCACCGGGTCCGCCCTCTCCTGACGGCGCAGGTGGTGTCGGTTCGTCTGCATCCCTTGATGGACCAGCACTTCCCAGGTCCAACTCGCACTGGGAAGCGCAGGTTCGTCTGCATCCCTTGATGAACCTGCCCCAGCTGAGCTCCCGCAGCAGCGCCGCGTTCCACGGGGAGGACCAGCAGGAACGGGACGAGGCACGTCGCTCCTGTCGGGAGCCCCGGAAATGCCGCTGACCCGCCCGTGTCTCGACAAGCTCGACAACCGAAGACGGCGGGGCGGGTCAGCGATGGGGGTGCTCAGTGGGAGCGGAGGTGCTCCTCGTCGACGAGGTGGTGGCCGTCGAACTGGTGGCCGTCGGCCGCGTGGTCGAGGCCGGCCTGGAGCTCCAGCTCGTGCTCCGCGTGGTGGTGGCCCGCCTCGAGCTCCGCCGCCGTCGGCTTCTGGACGTTGTCGGCGAACCACAGCGTCGAGAGCCTGGCCCGGAGCCGCTGCTTGAGGGTGCCACCCGGGGCGGGCACACCGTTGGCGTCGGCCTCGGACTCGGGCGTGAAGACCTCGTCGCGCTCGCGCGCGGTGAGGACGTACGCGCGGCTGGGGTCGACCGGCAGGTGCCGCTCGCTGTAGCCGCCCTCGGGGGACCGCATGATGATGCCGGTCTCGTAGCCGTGCAGCAGCGTCTCCTGGTCGTGGCGCTGGAGCGAGATGCACCAGCGTCGCGTGATGAAGAACGCGATGACCGGCCCGATGAAGACCGCGGCCCGCATGAAGTACGTGATCTGGTTGATGCTGGCGTGCAGCGTGATGGCGATGATGTCGTTGCCACCCGCGGCCCACATCAGACCGTAGAAGGTCATCAGCGCGACCATCACGGCGGTGCTCGTGGGGGCGTTGCGGGGCCGGCGCAGCAGGTGGTGGTCCCGCTTGTCGCCGGTGACCCAGGCCTCCAGGAACGGAAGCATCAGCAGGATCGTGAACATCAGCCCGGGCAGCACGATGATGGGCAGGAAGACGTTCCAGGCCATCGTGTGACCCCACAGGTGGGTCTCGATGCCCGGCATGATCCGCAGCGCGCCGTCGGGCCAGCCCATGTACCAGTCGGGCTGGGAACCGGCGGTGACCTTGGTGGGGTCGTAGGGGCCGAACTTCCACACCGGGTTGATCGACAGCAGGCCACCCATGAGGGCGGTGACGCCGAAGACGATGAAGAAGAAGCCACCGGCCTTGGCGGCGTAGACGGGCAGCATCGGGAAGCCGACGACGTTCTGCTCGGTGCGGCCGGGGCCGGGCCACTGCGTGTGCTTGTGGTAGACGAGCAGCAGCATGTGGGCGGCGATCAGGGCCAGCAGCAGGCCCGGGATCAGCAGCACGTGGATGGTGAAGAGCCGCGGGATGATCGAGTCACCCGGGAACTCGCCACCGAAGAGGAAGAACGACATGTAGGTGCCGACGACGGGCATGGACTTCATGAAGCCGTCGGCGGCGCGGATGCCGGTGCCCGACAGCAGGTCGTCGGGGAGCGAGTAGCCGGTGAAGCCCTCGAGCGTGCCGAGGAGCAGCAGCAGGCAGCCGATCACCCAGTTGAGCTCGCGCGGCTTGCGGTAGGCGCCGGTGAAGAACACCCGGAGCAGGTGGATCATCATCGAGGCGACGAAGAGCATGGCCGCCCAGTG
>JAOPXF010000157.1 GCA_025965295.1 Nocardioides sp. | reverse complement strand
CAGGAGCACTACGCCTACGCGTGGGTCCGGCAGGCCGACGCCGCCGCGATCGCGCTCAGGTACCACAACGTCTACGGCCCCGGCATGCCCCGGGACACGCCGTACTCCGGTGTCGCGGCGATGTTCCGGTCCTCGCTCGAGCGCGGCGAGCCGCCCCAGGTCTTCGAGGACGGCGGCCAGATGCGCGACTTCGTGCACGTCTCCGACGTGGCCCGCGCCAACGTCGCCGCGATCCGGGCGGTGGCGGCGGAGGGCGCCGGCCACTACGCGGCGTACAACGTCGCCTCGGGGGAGCCGGTCGCCATCCGCCAGGTCGCCGAGCGGGTCGCCGCGGGCACCGGCCGTGACATCGCGCCCGAGGTCACCGGCGGCTACCGTCTCGGCGACGTCCGGCACATCGTGGCCTCGCCCGAGCGGGCTCGTGCGGAGCTCGGCTTCTCGGCCCAGGTCACGCCCGAGGTCGGCCTGCGCGAGTTCGCCACCGCCCCGCTGCGCGCCTGAGCCGACCCGGCGTCACCAGCTCGTGTAGAGCAGGTGCTGCACGAGCAGGGCGGTGACGAGCTGCAGCGCCAGTCCCCAGCGCCGCCAGCGCTCGGGCAGCAGCGCCAGCGACAGCAGCAGCCACGGCACGAACGGCAGCCAGATCCGCTCCACCTCGGCCTTGCTCATCCGGGACACGTCGGCGACCACGACCGCGAGGGCGGCCGCCGAAACCAGCAGCAGCACCACCCGGTCGGCCCGCCCGCGCAGCCCGCCGAGCCGGGCGAGGCCCGCCCCGAGCAGCGGCCCGGCGGAGAAGAGCAGGGCCGCGAGGTTGCCCCAGAGCCAGTACGACGCGGGCCGCACCGACGCGACGCCCGCCCAGTAACGGTCGTTGAGGACCGGGTAGGCCTCCCACCAGGCGAAGCCGGCAGCGGCGAAGGCGAGCACGACGGCCGCCGCGGCCACCGCCGCGACCGGGAGCGGCAGCCAGGAGCGGGCGAGGACGAGGATCGCGAGGGCGACCAGGCCGATCAGCGGGAGGCCGTAGGACATCATCACGGCGTAGCCCAGCAGCAGCCCCGCGAGCAGCGACCAGGCGACGGCGACGGGCCGGCCCGGGCTCGTCGCGGCCAGGGCCAGGGCCGCCAGCCCCCACGCGGCGACGGCCGCGAAGAGCGCGTCCGCGGAGACCGCCATGAAGACGGCCGCCGGCCCCAGCACCAGGAACGGCGCCGCACGGCGGGCGACCGCCTCGGCCCCGAGCGCTCGCAGCGTGGTCAGCACGGCGAGCGCCGTCGTCGCGGCCACCAGCGTGACGACCAGCCCGGCCGCGAGGTCGCCACCCAGCCCGACCCGGTCGAGGCCCACGAAGACGAGCAGCGCCCCGGGCGGGTGGCCGGCGACGTGGATGGGCCAGTTGTCGGGGCTGTCGTAGGGGATGTGTGAGACGTAGCCGGCGAGCAGCGCATGCACGTCCGTGACCTCGCGCGCGGTCTCGAGGTACTCGTCGGGGTTGCCGAGCACGCGCGAGATCCCCGACGTACCGTCCACGAACGCCAGCGCCAGCAGCCACGCCAGCCCCGCGGCGTACGACG
Organism: Nocardioides sp.; assembly: GCA_025965295.1. Taxonomy (GTDB): domain Bacteria; phylum Actinomycetota; class Actinomycetes; order Propionibacteriales; family Nocardioidaceae; genus Nocardioides. Next base: position 6,052 of record JAOPXF010000157.1, on the reverse strand, counting down.
CGGCCAGCAGCCGACGCCAGGGCAGCCGCTCGGCGAGCGAGCCGGCGTACCGCCAGCCGAGGAGGGCGAGGACCACCGCGGGGACCGTGCCCGCGCCGACCTTGGGCTCCCAGTAGCCGTGCAGCGGCGGGAAGAAGCGGTCGCCCGAGGCGCGGGCGTGGACGTCCCAGCCGAACCACGGCTGCACGACCGACGCGACGAGCATCAGCAGCAGCGCGACAACCACACCCAGCCAGGCCGAGACGGGTCCGCGACGACTGGTGTCCGGGGTCGTCGCCATGCCGCGAGCCTAGGGCGCTCGGGCGCCGGAACCCCGGGACCGGCGCCGCCGTCACGTGTTCGTAAGGGTTGGGCGCCCCGTGGGGCGATCGCCGCACCTAGGTTTGCGACATGACCCCCGTCTGCGACCTCATCCTCCCCTGCAAGGACGAGGCCCCCGCGCTGAGCGGACTGCTGCCGCTGGTGCCCGACACGTTCGCGGTGACCGTGGTCGACAACGGGTCCGTCGACGCCACGGCCGACGTCGCCGCGAGCCTCGGGGCGACCGTGGTCCGCGAGCGCGTCCCCGGGTACGGCGCGGCCGTGCACGCCGGGCTCCTCGCCGCCCGCCACGAGTACGTCGCCTTCATGGACGGGGACGGCTCCTTCGACCCCGCCGAGCTGCTGCCCATGCTGGAGGAGGTCCGCTCCGGCCGGGCCGACTTCTCGGTCGGGCGCCGACGCCCGGTGAGCCGGGGCGTCTGGCCCTGGCACGCACGCGCCGGCAACGCCCTGATCGTCGCGTGGCTCCGCCGCCGGATCGGCATGCCGGCCCACGACATCGCCCCGATGCGGGTCTGCCGTCGCGCGGACCTGCTCGCGCTCGACGTCCGGGACCGGCGCTTCGGCTACCCGGTCGAGCTGCTCCAGAAGGCCACCCGGGCCGGCTGGCGCTTCGCCGAGCGCGACGTCAGCTACCACCCGCGCGCCGCGGGCACCCGCTCGAAGGTGTCCGGATCGGTCAAGGGCACGCTCCGGACGGCGCGCGACTTCTGGAAGGTGCTCTCGTGACGGCCGACGCCCGGATGCTCGTGGTCGCCAAGGCCCCGGTGGCCGGCCGGGTGAAGACCCGCCTCGGTGCCGACATCGGCATGGAGGCGGCGGCCGAGGTCGCCGCCGCCGCCCTCGTCGACAGCCTCCTCGCGTGCCGCGACGCCGTCGGCCCGGACCACTGCGCCCTGGCCCTCGACGGTGACCTGGCCGACGCCGTCCGTGGCGACGAGCTGACCCGCCTGGTGGCGGGGTGGAGCATCCGCCCGCAGCGCGGCGACGCCTTCGCCGAACGGCTCGTCCACGCCCACCTCGGGGTCCCGGCCGGCCCCGGACCCGTGGTCCAGATCGGCATGGACACCCCGCAGGTCACGCCCCAGCTGCTGCTCGACGCCGCCGAGGCCGCCCGCGGCCACGACGCCGTGCTCGGACCGGCCGAGGACGGCGGCTGGTGGGTGCTGGCCCTGCACGACCCGCGGCACGCGCGGCTGCTGAGCGCCGTCGAGATGTCCACCGACACCACCCACGACGACACCCGACGCGCCCTCGAGGGGGCCGGGCTCACCGTCGCCTCCACCGCCACGCTGCGCGACGTCGACACCGTCGAGGACGCGGGCCGCGTCGCGCACCTGGCGCCCGACAGCCACTTCGCCCGGGCCTGGAACCCGGTCGCCCGGGCCGCCGGAGCGCGTCCATGAGCGCCGAGCCCGCCGAGCTCCCGACACCGGAGCCCGGCCGCACCCAGGCGTCGTTCTCGGCGGTCTTCTCGCAGGCGCTCCAGGGGCTCCCGTGCTCGGTCGTCGGCCTGGGCGACGAGCCCCAGCCGCTGCCGGTGGCGGAGTGGACCCGCGACGCCGACGAGGCCGACCACTACCTGCTGTCCCACTGCGAGGGCCCGACCCTCGACATCGGCTGCGGCCCCGGACGCCTCAGCGCCCGCCTCGCCGAGCTCGGCCACGTCGTGCTCGGCATCGACGTCGTGCACGAGGCCGTCCGGCAGACCCGCGACCGCGGGGTGTCCGCGATCGTCCGCGACGTCTTCCAGTCGCTGCCCGGTGAGGGGCGCTGGCGCAGCGCCCTGCTCGCCGACGGCAACGTCGGCATCGGCGGCAACCCGATCGCCCTGCTGACCCGGGTCCGCGAGCTGCTCGACCCCCGGGGCCGCGTGGTCGTCGAGCTGGCCCCGCCCGGCTCCGGGCACACGTCGGCGTGGGCAGAGCTGCACTGTGGCGACGCGCGGAGCCGCCCGTTCCGCTGGTCGGTCGTCGGCATGGACGCGATCGGCGCGATCGCGCACGAGGCCGGCCTCTCGGTCACGGGCTCGCACGCGTTCGGCGACCGCTGGTGCGCCGTACTCGAGGAGCCGTCGTGAAGCTGCCCACCCCGCCCAGCGACGAGCAGTTCACGTCCCGGCTGCGCAGCGCCGCAGTGGCCGCCCGGATCGGCCTGTGGCTCGGCATCTGCTTCGGGCTGGCCTTCGTCACCGGCGTGATCAGCCACTACGCCCAGAACCACAGCCAGCCGATCCCGTTCCCGACCAGCCCGTCGTGGGGCTACCGGGTCACCCAGGGCGTGCACGTCGTCTCCGGCACCGCCGCGGTGCCGCTGCTGCTCGTCAAGCTCTGGACCGTCTACCCGAGGCTCTTCGCCCGCCCGCCGCGCGGGCTGCGCAGGCTCGCCGTCGAGGGCCTCGAGCGGGGCTCGATCGGGGTGCTGGTCGCGGCCGCGATCTTCCAGCTCGCGTCCGGGCTCCTCAACTCCGCCCAGTGGTACCCGTGGTCGTTCTCCTTCCGCAGCACCCACTACGCCATCGGCTGGGTCGCGATCGGCGCGCTGGTCGTGCACATCGCGGTCAAGCTGCCGGTCATCCGGCGCGCCCTCGGCGCCGACGTCGACGACACCTCGCAGGACCGGCCGAACGCCACCAGGCCGGGAGTCCTGAGCCGGCGCGGCCTGCTGCGCACGACCTGGGTCGCGAGCGGGGTCGCCGTCCTGGCGACCGCCGGCAGCACCGTGCCGCTGCTCCGCAACGTCTCGGTCTTCGGGGTCCGCTCGGGCGACGGACCCGGAGGCATCCCGATCAACAAGTCCGCGCGAGCGGCGGCCGTCACCGCCAGCGCCGTCTCGCCGGACTACCGCTTCACCGTCGCGTACGGCGACCGCGAGGTCACCCTGACCCGCGACGAGCTCGCGGCGATGCCCCAGGCGACCCGGAGCCTCCCGATCGCGTGCGTCGAGGGCTGGAGCGCCGGCGGCAGCTGGTCCGGCGTCGTGCTCCGCGACCTGCTGGACCTCGTCGACGCACCGCGGGGACGCGACGTGCTCGTGGTGTCGCTGCAGGAGAGCGGCCCCTACCGCGAGACCGTGCTCCAGGGGAACTTCGCCGACGACGACCGCACGCTGCTCGCGCTCCGCCTCGAGGGTGAGGAGCTCGCGATCGACCACGGCTACCCGTGCCGGCTGATCGCCCCGAACCGCCCCGGCGTCCTGCAGACCAAGTGGGTCAAGCGGCTGGAGGTGCAGGCATGAGGGCGACCCGGGCCGCGGTCGGCGCGCTCGGCGTCCTCGCCGGCGCGTACGGCGCGTGGCTGCTGCTGAGCCGCCAGGACCTGGCCCAGCTCACGAACGCCGCGCTCTGGCTGGCCTCCGGCGTGGTGCTCCACGACTTCGTGCTGGCCCCGGTGGTGCTCGTCGTCGTGGCCGTCGTGGCCCGGGTCGCCCCGCGCCACGTGCAGGCGCCCGCGGTCGTGGCCCTGGTCGTGCTCGGCGCGGTCACGCTGCTCGCGATCCCCGTGCTCGGCCGCTTCGGCGCCCGGCCCGACAACCCGACCCTGCTCGACCGCTCCTACGGCACGGGCTGGCTCGTGCTCGCCGGGATCACCCTCGCTGCGGTCGTCGCGGGTGCCCTCGTCGTACGCTCACGACACCGTCCCGCAGTCCCGCCCACCGAGAGGAGCCCGCGTGGCCCGCGTCCTGGTGGTGGATGACGACCACACCGTCCGTGAGGTCGTCGTGTCCTACCTGCGGGCCCACGAGCACGAGGTGGTCGAGGCGGGCGACGGCGAGAGCGCGCTGCGCACCATGCGCGAGGCACCGGCCGACCTGGTCGTGCTCGACCTGATGCTGCCCGGGATCGACGGGCTCGAGGTCTGCCGCCGGCTGCGAGAGACCGGCACCGTCCCGATCATCATGCTCACCGCGCTCGGCGCCGAGACCGACCGCGTCGTCGGGCTCGAGCACGGCGCCGACGACTACGTCACCAAGCCCTTCAGCCCCCGTGAGCTCGCGCTCCGGGTCGACTCCGTGCTCCGCCGTACCGGTGACACGCAGGCGGTCGCCGAGGTGCTGACCGACGGGGACCTCGTCCTCGACAGCGCCCGCCACCTGGCCACCCGGGACGGCGCCGCGCTGGCGCTCACCGCGCGCGAGTTCGACCTGCTGCGGTTCCTGCTCGCGCACCCGGGCACGGCGTTCTCGCGCGACGACCTGCTCCAGCAGGTGTGGGGCTGGTCGATCGGCGACCGGTCCACCGTGACCGTGCACGTGCGCCGGCTGCGCGAGAAGATCGAGAGCGACCCCACCCGGCCGGAGCGGCTGCTCACGGTGTGGGGCGTCGGCTATCGCTGGGAGGCGGCCCCATGAGCAGTGACCAGGTCCAGATCGTGCTCACCGCGGCCGTCTGCGCGGTCGGCGTCGGTGTGGTCGGGCTGGGACTCGCCTGGCTGGTCCGCTTCCGCTCGCTGCGCTGGCAGATGGGGCTGGTCTCCGTCGTCGCGGTCTCCGCCGTGCTTGCGGGAGTCGTCGGCACGGCCCGCCGGATGTTCATCTCCGGCCACGACTGGGGGGTCGTCGCGCTCGTGGCTCTCGTCGCCGGCGTGGTGGCACTCGGCGTCGCGCTGGCCGTCGGCGCCGCGTTCGCGCACTGGTCGCAGTCCCTGCAGGAGGACGTCCGCCGCGTCGGCGCCCGCGGCACGCACGTCGCCGTACGACGGGGGCCCAGCGAGCTCCAGGCGCTCTCCGACGAGCTGGCCCGCACCAGCGAACGGCTCGAGGAGTCCCGGCGCCGCGAGCAGCGCCTCGAGGAGTCGCGGCGCGAGCTGGTCTCCTGGGTCTCGCACGACCTGCGCACGCCGCTGGCGGGCATGCGGGCGATGACCGAGGCGCTCGAGGACGGCATGGCTCCGGACCCGGAGCGCTACCACCGCCAGATCCGGGCCGAGGTGGACCGGATGGTGCGGATGGTCGACGACCTCTTCGAGCTGTCCCGGATCCACGCCGGCGTGCTGCGGCTCAGCCCCCAGCCGGTGATGCTCGGCGACCTGGTGAGCGAGGCGATCGCCGGCGCCGACCCGGTCGCCCGAGCCCGCAACGTCCGGCTCGGCGGCAGCGTCGACCCCGGCATCGAGGTGAGCGCCGACCCGGCCGGGCTGTCGCGGGTGATCTCGAACCTCGTCATGAACGCGATCCGGCACACGCCCTCCGACGGGGTGGTCGAGATCCACGGGCGCGCCGTGCCCGAGGGCGTCGAGCTGAGCGTCACCGACGGCTGCGACGGGCTGTCCGCCGAGGACATGGAGCGGGTCTTCGACCTGGCCTGGCAGGGGAGTGCGGCGCGCACGCCCGAGCCGGGTGAGGCCGGGCACGCCACCGGTGCCGGCCTGGGTCTGGCCATCGTGAAGGGGATCGTCGAGGCGCACCGGGGGATGGTCCGGGTGGAGAACGTCGGGGCCGGGCTGCCGGGCTGCCGCTTCCTCGTGCAGCTGCCCGTACCGAGCGCCGACACGCCGGTCGCGCTTGCCTGACTCGAACACGTGTTCGGGTTAGATTGGGTCCACAGGTACGACGCGAGGCCGAGGTTCTCCACAGGTTCGACGGCGCTGATCAGGCACTGTCGGTGGCTCGTCCTAGCGTCGCCGACGTACCTGACTCCCACGACACAGAAGAGGAACCACCATGGCTGGTGCAGACCGCGAGAAGGCCCTCGACGCCGCCCTCGCCGGCATCGAGAAGCAGTTCGGCAAGG
>JAOPXF010000389.1 GCA_025965295.1 Nocardioides sp. | reverse complement strand
AGGAACACCCCGTCGCGGTCCTTCAGCTCCCGCGCCGCCCGCCAGGTCATGGCCCCCGACGCGAGCCGCGAGCCCAGGCAGGCCAGCCCGAAGCGGGAGCCCTCCTCCTCGGCGAACACCGACACCCCGATCGGCTTCGAGGGCACGAACCCCCGGTCACGCAGCACGTCGACCGCGGCCAGCGCGGACACCACGCCCAGCGGGCCGTCGTACGCCCCACCGTCGAGCACCGAGTCCAGGTGCGACCCGGTGAGGACCCCGCGGCGGTCCATCCCGCCGGAGACGTCCCACCAGGCCACCACGTTGCCCACGGAGTCGGCCTCCACGGTCAGCCCCCGGGCGCGCGCCTGCTCCACGAACCAGGCCCGCAGCTCGGTCTCGGCCGCCTCGTAGGGCTGCCGGAAATAGCCGCCGGACGAGGCCGATCGCCCCACGGGCGCGAGGTCGGACCACATCCGCTCGAAGTCGTCAGCCATGTCCGGCCCCACACCCGGCCCCGTCGCCGGTCCGACCGGCGCACCCATAATCGGCTCCATGGAGTTCCAGGACGTCGTACGCCGGCGCAAGATGATCCGCAACTACGCCGAGACGCCCGTGGACCCCGCGATCGTCGAGCGCGCGATCCGCAACGCGACCAGGGCGCCGAGCGCGGGCTTCAGCCAGGGCTGGGCGTTCCTGGTGCTCGACACGCCCGACGACGTACGGCGCTGGTGGGCGACCACGACCGACCCCGACCAGCTCGCCCGGCCCGACGACTGGCTGGCCGGCATGATGCGCGCGCCCGTCGTGATCGTGCCGTGCTCGAGCAAGCGGGCCTACCTGCAGCGGTACGCCGAGCGCGACAAGGGCTGGACCGACGAGGACGAGGCCCGCTGGCCGATGCCCTTCTGGCACATGGACGCGGCGATGGCCAGCCTGCTGATCCTGCAGACGGCCGTCGACGAGGGGCTCGGCTCCTGCTTCTTCGGCATCCCGCCGGACCGGGACGCCGGCGTCCGGGCGGAGTTCGGCATCCCGGACACCTTCGACCCGGTGGGCGTGATCACGCTGGGCCACCGCGTCCCCGACCCGGGCAACGCGGGCTCCCCCGCCCGCCGTGGACGCAAGCCGCTCGACGACGTGCTCCACCGCGGCGGCTGGGGCGGGAACGGCTGACGGGGACGGCACTCCCACAGTCCATCGGCGCCGGCTCCCCCGGTCAACGACCCACCCCGCACGACGGTCTCGCATCCGAGACACGTCGGACCTCCGTCGCCGGGTCGTGTGCCTCACAACGCGCCATTACGCGTCCTCGGGCACACGACCCGCAGTAGCGTGCCGCCCATGTCCGTTGCGCGTGAGGTGGCGAAGCTCCAGGCGCTGGTCCGGATCCCGACCGTCTCGCACCGCGACCCCGACGACATCGACACCGAGGCGTTCGACGAGCTCCTCGAGGAGCTGGCCCGCCAGTTCCCCCTCCTGCACGAGCGCCTCGAGCTGACCCGGATCCACACCCACGGGCTGCTCTTCCACTGGCCCGGGCGCAGCGACGAGAAACCGGTCGTGCTGATGGCCCACCTCGACGTCGTGCCCGTCGACGACGGCGCACCCTGGCAGCACCCGCCCTTCGACGCGACCATCGCCGACGGTGCGGTCTGGGGCCGCGGCACGCTCGACGACAAGGGCTGCCTGGTCGGCATCTGCGAGGCGGTCGAGACCCTGCTCGAGCGCGACCACACCCCGGCGCAGGACGTGTGGCTCTCGTTCGGCTGCGACGAGGAGGTCTTCGGCACCGCCGCACCGCTCGCGGTGGCCGAGCTCGTACGGCGCGGCGTACGGCCCTGGTTCGTCCTCGACGAGGGCGGAGCGATCGCGCACGAGGCGTTCCCTGGAGTGGCCGCGCCGATCGGCGTCATCGGCGTGGCCGAGAAGGGCACCACCTCGCTCGAGCTCCGGGTCGAGGGGCGTGGCGGCCACGCCTCCACCCCGGCCCGGATGGGCCCGACCGCCCGCCTGGCCCGCGCGATCCTGCGCCTCGACAGGTCACCGCTGCCGGCCGGCGTCCCCGAGCCCACCGTCGAGCTGATGCGGCGGATGGCCCCGCACGCCACGCCGGCCCTCCGGCCGCTGCTGGCCAACGCCGCACGCATCCGACCGGTCCTCACCCGCGCCCTGCTCGCCGCCGGGCCCGAGTCCGCCGCGATGGTCCGCACCACCGTCGCGGTCACGACCCTGTCCGGCTCGCCCGCCCTCAACGTCATCGCCAGCACCGCGCGGGCCGGCGTCAACATCCGGGTGATGGTCGGCGACACGGTGGCCGGCGTGCTCGAGCACGTCCGCCGGGCGATCTCCGACGACCAGGTCCACATCGACGTGCTCGAGCAGAACGAGCCCAGCCCGCTCTCCCCCATGGACGACGCCTTCGCGCTCCTCGAGGAGACGATCGGCGAGCTCTTCACCGACGCCGTGCCCGCGCCGTACGTGATGATGGCGGCCACCGACTCCCGTCACTTCACGGCGATCTGCGATCGCGTCTACCGCTTCGCGCCCTTCCGGATGACCAAGGCGCAGCGCGAGTCCATCCACTCCTACGACGAGCACATCGGCGTCGACGACTTCGTCGACGGCGTGCGCTGGTACCGGCGACTGATCGAGAGGCTTCCCTCATGACCGACCTCGACACGACCCACCAGCGCGCCCAGGTCCCGGACCTGGTCAAGATCGTCGGGTTCCTCGTCTGCGTCGAGCTCGCGAGCGGGATCCTGCAGGGCTACTACACGCCGATCTGGAAGGACGTGGCCGACCACCTCGACATCCGGGACGCCGACGTCAACTGGTTCGAGGCCGCGCAGCTGATCGTCGCCGCGCTCGTCGTCCCCTTCCTGGCCCGCCTCGGCGACCTGGTCGGGCACAAGAGGGTGCTGCTGCTCTCCACCGCCGTGACCGCCCTCGGATCGTGGATCCTCGCGTTCGCGCCGTCGTTCACGACGTTCCTCATCGGCTTCGCCGTACAGGGGGCGTACGTCGTGTGGCTCCCGATGGAGATCGCGATCATCCACCGCCGCACGGCCGACTCCGGGCGCCAGTCCCAGCTCACCCGGCGAGCCGCCGGCATCCTCGTCGGCGCCCTGGAGCTCGCCGTGATCATCGGCGCACTCACCAGCGGCGCGCTCGTCGAGTCGACGTCGATGACCAACCTGTTGATGCTGCCGGCGATCGCGGTCACGGTCTGCCTGGTCCTCATCTGGGTGGGCATCGAGGACACCCCCGGCGTCTCGGAGGGCGGCATCGACGCCACCGGGCTCGCCCTCGTCACGGCCGCGCTGGGCTTGGTGATGGCCGGCCTGATCGCGATCCGACTGCAGGGACCCGGCAGCCTGCTCGCGTGGGGACTGATCGTTCTCGGGATCGCGGCGATGGTGCCGTTCGTCCGCTACGAGGCGCGTCACCACGACCCCATCGTCGACGTACGTCTCTTCGCCCAGCCGGGACAGTGGCCCGTCCAGCTGACGGCGTTCCTCTTCGGCATGTCGGTCCTCGGCGCCCAGATCCCGCTCTCGACCTATGCGCGCACCGACCCGGACGTGGCCGGCTACGGGCTCGGGGCCGACGCGGGCTTCGTGTCCACGCTGATCGGCGTCTACGTCATCTCGCTCGCCGTCGGCGCCTTCACGCTGCCCCTGACCTCGCGGCTGCTCGGCGCCCGCAAGGCGCTGCTCGGGTCGTGCGTGCTGGTCGCGGCCGGCTACGCCCTGTGGCTGCCCTTCCACGACAGCACCGCGCAGGCCCTGCTCAACATGGCGATCGCCGGCATCGGGTCGGGCGCGCTCGTGGCGGCCCTGCCCGCGGCCGCTGCCGCCGCCGCTCCCCCCGAGCGCACCGGCTTCGCGACCGGCATGACCAACGCGACCAAGACCGTCGGCGGCGCGATCGCGTCGTCCGTCTTCGCGATCGCCCTGGCGTCGACCGGCTCGCTCGAGGACCCGACCGAGGGACACGCGCCGCTCAGCGGCTACATGACGGTCTGGGCGGTCTGCGCCATCGCCGCCCTGGCCGCCGCCGCCGCCCTCGTGATGATGCCGAAGGATGCCGCGGAGTAGCCCCTGCCGGGATAGTCCGTGACGAAATCGGGGTTCCCGCAGCCGATCAAGGCCGATTTCGTCACGGACTATCCTGACGGGCACAGGGGGTGAGAGACATGCCCGAGAGCGATGAGTGGGCCGAGGGCCGACCGGAGCGGCCGGACCGCTCGCCGGAACGCGACGACCGGACGGGGAGAGCGGCCGCGGCCGCCCGCATCCAGCACCAGTCCACCTGGGTCGACCTGCAGATCCGGCAGGCCATGGAACGCGGCGACTTCGACAACCTGCCCGGCACGGGCAAGCCGATCGCCGACCTCGGCACCCAGCACGACCCCGACTGGTGGCTCAAGAAGCTCGTCGACCGCGAGCGGATCGCGGTCCTGCCGCCGTCACTCCAGCTGCGCAAGGACGACGCCGAGCTCGACGCGAAGCTCGACACCTACAACGTCGAGTCCGAGGTGCGCCGCGAGGTCACCGAGTTCAACGAGCGGGTGATCCGCGCCCGCTACCGTCCCGCCGAGGGTCCGCCGCTCATCACGATGCCGCGCGACGTCGACGAAGCCCTGGCCGGGTGGCGCGAACGCCGTACGGCCAGGACGGCCGCCGCCCGCGAGCGCGCCCGTGAGCTGCGCGCCGAGGAGTCCGCCGCCCCCCAGCGGCGCCGACGCTGGTGGCGCCGGGCCTGACACCGCCACCGACCGGTCGTGTGCCTGAGGACGCGCTCCGGCGCGTCGTGGGGCACACGACCCGAGTGGGACTTTCCTCATACCGGCGCGCCCGCGCCCGCTGCTAGGTTCCGCCCATGCGCAGCGCCAAGGACTTCTTCCGCCCACTCGCGGTGGGCGCCCCGACTCCCCTGACCGAGATCCCCGCCCGGCCCAGCCGGGCGATCCACTTCTTCGACCCCAGCAACGAGAAGATGGCGTCGAAGATCCCCGACATGGTCGGCACGGTCGACGTGCTCCTGGGCAACCTCGAGGACGCCGTCAAGGCGGACAACAAGGAGGCCGCCCGCGCCGGCCTGGTCAGGATCGCGAAGGCCACGGCCGGTCTCGGCGGAGAGGGCGCCCCCACGCAGCTGTGGACCCGGATCAACTCGCTCGACAGCCCGTGGGTCCTCGACGACCTCACGACGCTGGTCGCCGAGATCGGCGACAAGCTCGACGTGATCATGGTGCCCAAGGTCCAGGGCGCCGAGGACATCCAGTACGTCGACCGCCTGCTCGCCCAGCTCGAGGCCAAGGCCGGTCTCGACCGGCCGATCCTCGTGCACGCGATCCTCGAGACCGCCCGCGGCATGGTCAACGTCGAGGAGATCTGCGGCGCCAGCCCGCGCATGCAGGGACTCTCCCTCGGCCCGGCCGACCTGGCCGCCGACCGCCGGATGAAGACCACCCGCGTCGGCGGCGGCCACCCCGGCTACCTGGTCCGCCA
>JAOPXF010000367.1 GCA_025965295.1 Nocardioides sp. | reverse complement strand
CCCATCTTGATCGAGATGATCGCGGTCAGGCCCTCGCGGATGTCGTCGCCGGAGACGCGGTCCTCGGGCTTCTTCATCAGGCCCCACTCGAAGCCCCACGTGTTGACCAGGCCGGTCAGCGCGGCGCGGAAGCCCTCCTCGTGGGTGCCGCCCTCATGGGTGTTGATGGTGTTCGCGAACGTGTGCACCGACTCGGAGAACGTCGTGTTCCACTGCATCGCGACCTCGAGGCTCATGTGGTTCTCGACGCTGTCGGGCGTCTCGGCCTCGAAGGAGATGATGCTCGGGTTGGCGACCTGCTTGCGGCGGTTGAGGTGCTCGACGTAGTCGACGAGGCCGCGGTCGTACTTGAAGACCCGCTCCATGCCGCCGCCCTCGCCCTTGCGGATGGCGTCGACGCCGGCCTGGTCGACCTCGTTGTCGATGGTCTCGTCCTCGACGGCCGCGAGGACCTCCTCGGCCGCCGGGCGCTCGTCGCGCACGACGATCTCGAGACCCTTGTTGAGGAAGGCGTACTCGCGAAAGCGGCTCGAGATCGTCTCGAACGAGTACGTCGTGGTCTCGAAGATCTCCTCCGAGGCCCAGTAGGTGACGGTCGTGCCGGTGCGCTCGCCCGGCTCCATCGGGCGGACCTCCTCGAGCGGCCCGTCGGGGACGCCGATGGTGAAGCTCTGGCGCCACTCGTGGCCGCGGTTGCGCACCTCGACGACGAGGTGGCTCGACAGCGCGTTGACGACCGAGACGCCGACGCCGTGCAGACCGCCGGAGACCTTGTAGCCGCCGCCGCCGAACTTGCCGCCGGCGTGCAGCATCGTGAGCGCCATCGTCACGGCCGGCATCTCCTGGCCCGGCGCGGTGTCGGTGGGGATGCCGCGGCCGTTGTCCTCGACCCGGACGGCGCCGTCGGCCTGGAGCGTCACGACGATCCGGTCGCAGTAGCCGGCCAGCGCCTCGTCGACCGCGTTGTCCACGATCTCCCAGATCAGGTGGTGCAGGCCGCGCTCACCGGTCGAGCCGATGTACATGCCGGGACGCTTGCGCACGGCCTCGAGACCCTCGAGCACCTGGATCGCGGAGGCGTCGTACGACGAGCCGGCGTCGGGCGCGGTGCCGCGCAGCGCGGGGGGGAGCGGACCGGGCTCAGCGGGAGTCTCGACCTGGCCCTCGATGGGCCCCTCGTTGTGATCTGCCTCGGTCACACACACCTCTTCGTGACGGGCCTCCCGACGCGGGCGTCGATCGGCGCTGACATACAGAGGGCCGCAACAGCGAACGCCGGCGACCTCGAGCCCATGATAGCCGCCTGAGGGCCGCATTCCACGTCCCCACCCTCACGGTGGGGGGATCTGTGGACAAAACATGCCCCTGAGCGGCTCGTGAAGGCCTGCGAGAGCGCCGATCAGGGGGTCGGACAGGTCCCTGTACGTCCGCGAGGTCCGCAGATCGGCTGTCCGGCCGCTGGCCGAGCCGGCCCGGCTCAGCCGTAGGTGTCGCGGGGACCGCGCCCGTCGCGGACCGACCGAGGTCCCTTCTTCCAGCTCGGCAGGTGCGGCCCGACGACCTCGATCAGCGTCACGGTGCCGTGCCCGAGCTCCTCGTTGAGCCGGCGTACGACGGTGGGCGCCAGCAGCTTGAGCTGGGTCGCCCAGGCCGTCGAGTCGGTGCGGACGAGCAGCTTGCCGTCGGCGAACGACTCGGGCGTGCAGTGCTGGGCGACCTCCGCGCCGACCAGCTCGGCCCACCGGCCGAAGACACCGTGCACGCGCAGGTCGAGCTCCCACCCGTGGTCGTCGACGAGGCGGCCGACGGTCGTGTCGAGCAGCTGCGGGTCGCGCTCGTCGGGGTGCGATCCCGAGACCCGGCCGCGGGGCGTGCGGATGTCGCGCTTGCGCTGCTTGCGCTTGGCCATCGGGGTCGAGCGGGCGGTCGCCCGGGTCAGCGCCCTGGCCAGGTCGAGGCCGTCGTCGGCGTGCGGGGGGTCGGCCGGCCCGGCCGGCACGCCCGAGGCGCCCTCCGGCCCGGCGGCGTCGGAGGTCGGGTCGTCGTCGTCATCCCTCACGGACCACCTCGCCGTTGCCGACCAGGAAGCGGGTGCCGGCCAGCGCCGCCGGCACGTCGGCGGCGACCGCGGCCGTCACCAGCACCTGCTCGGCGCCGGCCACCAGGTCGGCGAGCTGCGCGCGCCGCTCCGTGTCCAGCTCGGCGAACACGTCGTCGAGGATCAGGATCGGGTCGTCGCCGTCGGCACGCAACAGGTCGTACGACGCCAGCCGCAGCGCCAGCGCGAACGACCACGACTCCCCGTGCGAGGCGTAGCCCTTGACCGGCAGCCGCGGGCCCTCGCCCCCGGCGGGGTCCGCGCCCTCACCCGAGCCGTGGCCCAGGGAGAGCAGCAGCTCGTCGCGGTGCGGGCCCACCAACGAGACGCCGCGGTCCAGCTCGTCGCCGCGGCGCCGCTCGACCTCGGCGAGCAGCGCCGCCGTGAGCGCTGCGCGGTCGGGGTTTCGAGACGAGGGCAGCTCGAAGGACGGCTTGTAGGCGATGTCGGCGTCGTCGCGCGACGCCCCGCGGGCCACGGTCTCGTAGGCCTTGCCGACGTAGGGGCGCAGCTGGTCGACCAGGTCCAGGCGCTCGGCGAGCAGCTCCGCGCCGGTGCGGGCGAGGTTCTCGTCCCAGACCGCGAGCGTCGCGAATGCGGACTCCTGACCGCTGCGTCCGCCGCGGCGCGCCGCCCCCATCGTCTTGAGCAGCGAGTTGCGCTGGCGCAGCACCCGGTCGTAGTCGGCGCGGACGCCGGCCAGCCGGGGCGTGCGCAGCACCAGGAGGTCGTCGAGGAAGTGCCGGCGGTCGGACGGGTCGCCCTTGACGAGGGTGAGGTCCTCGGGCGAGAAGACGACCGTGCGGACCAGCCCGACGAGGTCCCGGGCCCGCGGCAGCGGCGACTTGTTGACCCGGGCGCGGTTGGCCCGGCCGGGGTTGAGCTCGATCTCGAGGACCGCCGTACGCCCGTCGCGCACGACGGCCGCGCGCACGACCGCCTGCTCGGCGCCGGCGCGGACCAGTGGTGCGTCGGTCGCGACCCGGTGCGAGGAGAGCCGCGAGAGGTAGTCGATCGCCTCCACCAGGTTGGTCTTGCCCTGCCCGTTGCGCCCGATGAACGCGGTGACGCCCGGCTCGAGCGGTACGTCGGCGGTGGCGTACGAGCGGAAGTCGTGCAGGCTGAGGTGGGAGACGTACAACCGGTGGCTACCCCTTCGGTGACTCGGAGGTCGGGGTGCCGCCGTCGGGGTTGGCGTCGCCGCCGACCGGCGGCTCGGTGCGGACCGCGTGGCCGCCGAACTGGTTGCGCATCGCGGCGATCGCCTTCATCGCCGGGCTCTCGTCCTGGCGGGAGACGAAGCGAGCGAAGAGCGACGCGGCGATGACGTTCATCGGGACCGCGTTGTCGATGGCCGCCTCGACGGTCCAGCGGCCCTCGCCGGAGTCCTCGGCGTAGCCGGAGATCTTGTCGAGGTGGGTGTCCTCCTCGAGCGCCGCGACCAGCAGGTCGAGCAGCCACGAGCGGATCACGGTGCCCTGGCGCCAGGAGTCGAAGACGTCCACGACGTTCTCGACGAGGTCGACCTTCTCGAGCAGCTCGAAGCCCTCGGCGTAGCTCTGCATCATGGCGTACTCGATGCCGTTGTGGACCATCTTGGCGAAGTGCCCGGCACCGGGCTTGCGGCCCACGTGCACGAAGCCGGAGTCACCCTC
>JAOPXF010000316.1 GCA_025965295.1 Nocardioides sp. | reverse complement strand
CGGTTCTTCACGATGCTCGGCACGCTGATCCAGGGCCGCGTCTGCGTCGGCGGCGCCGGTATCAACGCGTCCAAGGTCGCGCTCACGATCGCGACGAAGTACGCCGTTCGCCGCCGCCAGTTCGAGGCGGGCTCCGACGAGCACGAGGAGCTGCTCCTCGACTACGGCATGCACCAGCGGCGGCTCTTCCCGCTGCTGGCCCGCACCTACGCGCTGCACTTCGCCCAGCAGGTCGTGTCCGGCCAGCTGCACGACGTCCTCTCCGGCGTCGCCGACGACGAGCACACCCGGCGCGAGCTCGAGTCCCGGGCCGCCGGCACCAAGGCGCTCGGCACGTGGCACGCGACCCGGACGATCCAGGAGTGCCGCGAGGCCTGCGGAGGCGCGGGCTACCTCAGCGCCAACCGCTTCACGGCGTTGAAGGCCGACACGGATGTCTTCACCACCTTCGAGGGCGACAACCACGTGTTGCTCCAGCTCGTCGCCAAGGGCCTGCTGACCGACTACTCGAGCGAGTTCGAGGACATGGACCAGTTCGGGATGGTCCGCTTCGTCGCCAACCTCGCCGTCGAGACCATGATCGAGAAGACCAACGTCCACAAGCTGCTGGAGCGGGTCAAGGACCTGCTGCCCGGCGGCGACCAGTGGGACCAGGAGGCCGGGCTGCTCGACCCCGACTACCAGCTGGCGATGCTGCGCTTCCGCGAGGAGCACATGCTGGCTGGGGTCGCGCGCCGGCTGAAGCGGGGCATCGACAACAAGCTGAACCCCGGTGTGGTGTTCTCGAGGGTCCAGGACCATGTCATCGGCGCGGCCCGCGCGCACGTCGAGCGCCTGGTGCTGGAGGCGTTCGTCGCCAAGGTGCGCACACTGCCCGACGGTGACCTCAAGGTCGCCCTCAACCTGCTGTGCGACCTGCACGCGCTCTCCACGATCGAGGCCGACCGGGCCTGGTTCATGGAGCACGGCCGGCTCACGGTCACGCGCTCGAAGGCGATCAGTCGCGAGATCGGCAGCCTGTGTCGCAAGATCCGGCCGCTGGCCGTCGACCTCGTCGACGCGTTCGACGTACCCGTCGAGATGCTGCGCGCCCCCGACCTTGTCTGAGCGCGCGTCGGCGGCCGGGATGCGGATGGTCCGTTTGCGCCGTCCGCCCCGGGGGTAGACGTCCAGTGCCGTCGTTGGGCGGCCGAGCCGTTCGAGCACGCTGAGGTTGACGATGAGCAAGCGCCTCGGGAACTTCACGGTGGCGGTGCGGCCGGGCACCCTCGACAAGTTGAGCGAGGACGAGTTCCGCGCGGCAGGGGTCGCCGCGGGAATCGCCTTCCTCGACGATTTCGAGGGCCAGGTGGCGCTGCTGAAGTACGACGTCTACTACCGCGACATGGCGGAGCGCCACGGTCTCGAGCTGGGGATATGACGCGACCGTCCGCACGACGCCCCGCGCTGCTGCCAGCGCTGGTCGCGACCCTCGCGCTGGTCGCCGGCGGCTGCGGCGATGAGACCCCGTCCCCGGCCCAGGCTCAGGCGGGCCTGGTGAGCGAGGCGGCGGCCGCGGTGTCGGGCACCGCGGCCGCGGTCGTCGTGCCGACCGGCGAGCTGACCGTGCACGTCGGCACGCCCGTCGACTCGGTGCCGGCCGACCAGACCGCGCGTCTGGAGCCCGTCCGGGCACCCGAGGGCGGCTCCGTGCTGCCCATCGGGATGTCCTTCGACCAGGGTGCCGCTCCGCTGGGCGGCGTCCTCGCCTTCCCCGCCGTCGCGACCCAAGTGTCGGTGCGTGCCTGTGGGCGCGACTACTCGGTCGGCGACGCCTACGTCGTGGGCGCCGACGGTGGGTCCATCTCCCCGCTCGGTGCCCCCGGCTACTTCGTCACCCTCCCGTGCGCGCCCCGGTCCGACGTGGTTGTCGTGGTGAGCTACGACGGTGTCGATCAGACGGTCGACGCGAGGACCGGCGACGTGGCGCCCGGACGCGCGGGGACGATCGGCGCGCTCGGCACAGACTTCGCGCCGTCCGTCGACTGCCCGACCGACGACTGGAACCTCGACGCCGGCGGGCTCGAGGAGGCACACGTGGACTGCGCGGTCTCGGCCGTCTACCGCACGCCGTACCTGCCCGGGAAGGGCTGGGCCGACGAGGGCCAGCAGTGGGTGGTCGCCGACGTCGCCGAGATCCGGCTGCTCGACGCCTCTGTCGCGGGAGGCGACGGTGCGACGACCGATCTCGCGGTCACCGCCCTCGAGGACGCCTCGACACTCGACGGGGTCGACGCGACCCAGGCACTGGTCCAGCAGCCCGATCCGCGAACCTACGTCGCCGGGGGGACCTGGGTCTTCGCGGTCCCGAAGGACAGTAGCGCCCCGGTCGCTGTCGACCTGGTCTACCGGCTCGAGGGCTCCCGGTCGGTCCACGTCACCGGGGCCATCGCGCTGCCCCGGCCCTGACGGTCGCTTGACACCGCGACGAGGATCGGGGCGTGAGGATCCCCGGGCTCGGTGGCTGGAGCGAGGACCCGCTCTGGGCGACGGTCTACGACTGGACCGTCGAGCACCCCCGGGTGGGCGGCGCCCTGTGGCGTGCCGGGATCGGCAGCGACCTGCGGCGCCTGTACGACGCAACCGCCGAGATCGGCCGCCAGCCGGCCGGGTCGCGGATCCTGGACGTCCCCTGCGGTGGTGGGGTCGCGTTGCGCGGCCTACGGCGCGGCCAGGGCGTCGAGTACGTCGCCGTCGACATCGCCCAGGCGATGCTCGACCGCACCCTGGCGGCCGCCCGCGAGCGCGGCGTCGCCGACCAGGTGGTGCCTCGCGTCGCCGACGTCGAGGACCTGCCCTTCCCCGACGGCTCCTTCGACCTGGTGGCCACGTTCACCGGCCTGCACTGCTTCCCCGACCCCGCACGTGCGGTGGTGGAGATGGCGCGGGTGCTGCGGCCCGGCGGCGTGCTCACCGGCAGCGCGCTGCTCAACGACAGCGGTCTGCGCTACGAGCCGATCCGACGGGTCGGGCGGCTGGCCGGCCTGCTGGGACCCGGGTGCACCAGCGACCAGGTCACCAGCTGGCTGACGGCCCGGGGCGTCCACGACGTGGCGCTGGAGGTCAGCGGCGCGCTCGGCTACTTCCGGGGCGTGAAGCACGGCTGAATCCCGCCACCGGGCCTACCATGGTCCATGCTTCGCAGGATCTGTCTCGGGATCGCGGTGGTCGCCGGCCTCGGTGCCGCGCTGCTGCTCGGCGGTGCCCCCACCGTCCACTACGACGGCCGGTGGGCCTCCTGTGGCAGCCCGATCGTCGAGGCCTACTCGCCCGGTGGTGCCGAGGAGCGCGCCGCGACGCCGCCACCGCGCAGCGACCACGCGGCGTACGCCGACTACCGGCTGGGGCTGCTGTGCGACCAGCAGCAGGACCGCTGGACGGTGCTCGCCGGGCTGGGCCTGCTGGTCAGCCTGGTCGCGGCCACCGGCGCCCAGGTGCGCCGGGAGCAGGACCTGCCGGTTCCGGACGCGGGCGTCGACGCGGAGCCGGCCCTGCGCTGACGGGGGTGCAAACGCCGGTTGCGGTGGTCTTTCGCCTCACCCGGTCTCGACACGGCGGTCGCGACCTCGCGGGCTCGGTCGCGCGCCTTGCTCGACCACCGTCAACGGATCCGCTGACGCGTCTCCGTCAGTGGCCGGGCGTCGTCTTCGCGCGCTCGAAGGAGGCGAGCACCTCGGCCTCGGCCTCGGTGCGGCCGACCCACTCGGCACCCTCGACGGACTTGCCGGGCTCGAGGTCCTTGTAGACCTCGAAGAAGTGCTGGATCTCCAGGCGGTCGAACTTGGAGACGTGGCTGATGTCGCGCAGGTGCTCGAGGCGCGGGTCGGTGGCCGGGACGCAGAGGACCTTGTCGTCGCCGCCGGCCTCGTCGGTCATCCGGAACATGCCGATCGCCCGGCACTTGATCAGGCAGCCGGGGAAGGTCGGCTCCTGCAGGAGCACGAGCGCGTCGAGGGGGTCGCCGTCGAGGCCGAGGGTCTCCTCGATGAAGCCGTAGTCGGCGGGGTACTGGGTCGACGTGAAGAGCGTCCGGTCCAGGCGGATGCGGCCGCTCAGGTGGTCCACCTCGTACTTGTTGCGCTGCCCCTTGGGGATCTCCACGAGTACGTCGAACTCCAGCACGTCATCCTCCGGCGTCGTCATCGGCCCGGTCGGGGGCCAGGGTCCTGGGTGGCCCGTGAACGGGCCGGACCAAGTCTCGCGCACAATGGCCGCAAACGCGCAGTCGGAAGGGGTGGGCAGTGAGGCGACGTGACGCACGCCACGGCGGCGGTCGCTTCCTCCGGTGGCTCCCCGTGGTCCTGGTGCTGGCGGTCCTCGTGGCCGCGGTCGCGTCGTACCGCTTCGAGCTCGGGTCCCGGTGGTTCGGCTTCGAGGGCCCGGACCCCCGCAGCGACCCGGCCGCCGTCGCCCCGCCGGAGGGGCTGACGCTGCCCGCGCTGACCAGTCCCGCGCCGGTCGCGACGCCCGTCCCGGACACCGCGCCGGACACGCTCGACAGGGCGCTGGTGCGGCGCGCGCTCGCGGCCGGGCTGGACGACCCCGACCTGGGGCCGGACGTCTTCGCCTCGGTCTCGGCGCTCGGCGAGGAGACCCCTCTCTTCCGGCGCGGTAACGGTGCGGCCGTGCCGGCTTCCACCACCAAGCTGTTGACGGCCACCGCCGCGCTCTCCCTGCTCGGCCCCGAGCACACGTTCCGCACCAGCGTCGTGAGCCCGGGCCGGGGCCGGATCGTGCTGGTCGGCGGCGGTGACCCGTTCCTGGCCAGCAGGCCCGACCCCGACGCCCACCCGCACCGCGCGGACGTCGTCACGCTCGCCCGGGCCACCGCGGCGGCCCTGTCCGAGCAGGGCGTCCGGGTGGTCCGACTGGCCTACGACGACTCGCTGTTCCCGGGTCCGAGCGTCGATCCGCACTGGCCCGACAACTACCTGCCGGACGGCGTGGTCGCCCCGATCACCGCCCTCTGGGTCGACGAGGGCCGGCCCGCCACCGGCACGGGTCGCGTCGCCGACCCCTCGGCGACGGCCGCCGGCGTCTTCGCGGCGGCGCTGACCCGCGCGGGCGTGCAGGTCCGCGGGATCCCGCGGGAGCAACCGGCCGGCCCGGACGTCACGCAGGTCGCCAGCGTCGAGAGCGCCCCGCTCTCCGACATCGTCGAGCAGACCCTGTCGGTCAGCGACAACGAGGCCGCGGAGGTGCTCGCCCACCACGTCGGGATCGAGACCGCGGGCCGGGGCACCTTCGCTGCGGGCGCGTCCGGCGTCCTCCGGACCCTGCGCCACCTCGGCGTGCCGACCTCCGGCGCCGCGCTGTACGACGGCAGCGGGCTGTCGCGGGAGGACCGCCTCACGCCGGAGACCCTCGTGGCCGTGCTCCAGCTCGCCGCATCCGAGGCACACCCCGAGCTCCGGTCGGTGGTGACCGGGCTGCCGGTCGCCGGGTTCACCGGCTCCCTGGAGCTCCGCTTCGTCGACTCCGCCCCGCAGGGGCGCGGCCGGGTCCGGGCCAAGACCGGGACCCTCACCGGGGTCAGTGCGCTGGCCGGCATCGTCACCGACCTCGACTCGCGCCCGATGGTCTTCGTGCTGATGGCCGACCGGGTCGCGCTCGCGGACACCCTCGACGCCCGGGACGCGCTCGACGCGCTCGCGGCGGCACTGGGCGCCTGCCACTGCGGTCGCTGACCGGGAGCCGCGTTGCCGGGCACCGGTACGGTCGGTGCATGACGACGAACCCCGCCGAGCCGGCGAGCATGGTCGACTGGGACCTCGCCGTACGCCTGGGGTCCCGGATCGCCGGCGACGGCCCGAGCGTCACCGCGCAGGACGCTTCGGATGCCGTGGCGGAGCTCCGTGCGGGGGCCGAGCGCTCGACGGCACTGGTCCGTGAGTTCACCGGGCTGGTCGCGGCGGACCGCACCGCCCCCGTCCTGGTGGTCGACCGCGCGGGCTGGGTGCAGGCCAACGCCGACAGCTTCGCCACCGTGCTCGGCCCGGTCATCGACAAGCTGGGCTCCCGGAAGGGCCCGCCGTCCGGCCTGGCGCTGGCGGTCGGCTCCCGGGTCACGGGCGCCGAGGTGGGTGCGCTGCTCGGCTTCCTGGCCGGCAAGGTCCTCGGCCAGTTCGACCCGTTCTTCGACCCGCACGGCCGGCTGCTGCTGGTCGCGCCGAACATCGTCCACGTGGAGCGCGAGCTGCGGGCCGACCCCAGCGACTTCCGGCTCTGGGTCTGCCTGCACGAGGAGACGCACCGCGTGCAGTTCACGGCCGTGCCGTGGATGCGCGACCACCTCTTCTCGCAGATGCAGGGCATCGCCGAGACCCTCGAGCCCGCCGGCCTCGAGGACGGCCTCAAGCGGGTCGTCGAGGCCCTCAAGGGCGGCAAGGACGGCGGGAGCCTCCTGGACGTGATCGGCAGCCCCGAGCAGAAGGAGATCGTCGACCGGGTCACCGGCGTCATGTCGCTGCTCGAGGGCCACGCCGACGTCGTGATGGACGGCGTCGGTCCGTCGGTGATCCCCTCGGTGGCCGCGATCCGGCGCAGCTTCAACCAGCGCCGCAAGGGCGTCGGCACCCTCGACCGACTGCTGCGCCGGGTCCTCGGACTCGACGCGAAGATGGCCCAGTACCGCGACGGCGCCGCGTTCGTACGCGGTGTCGTCGACAAGGTCGGCATGGCCGACTTCAACGCCGTCTGGGAGCGACCCGAGAACCTCCCGACCAAGGCCGAGATCGCCGACCCGGCGGCCTGGGTGACCCGGGTCCTCTGACACAGGAGCACACGCATGTCCCTGCACCCGGCCGTCGCCGCCGTGCGGATCGCCGTACGCCGCGGGCTGGCCGACGTGCCAGCGGGCAGCACCGTGGTGGTCGCGTGCTCGGGCGGCGTGGACTCCCTGGCGCTGCTGGCGGCCACCGTGTTCGAGGGCGGGCGGGCCGACTGGCGGGTGATCGGTGCGACCGTCGACCACGGCCTCCAGGCCGGGTCGGCCGACCACGCGACGCGCGTGGTGGCGCAGATGGCGGCGCTGGGCGCCGACGAGACGGTCGGGGCCCGGGTCCAGGTCGAGGGTGGCGGACTCGGTCCCGAGGCGGCGGCTCGTCGGGCTCGCTACGCCGTCCTGGAGGAGATCGGCAGCCGGTTCCAGGCCGCCGCCGTGCTGCTCGGCCACACCCGCGACGACCAGGCGGAGACCGTCCTGCTGGGCCTGGCCCGGGGGTCCGGTGGCCGCTCGGTGGCCGGCATGCGCCGCGCCTTCGACCGCTACCGCCGCCCCCTGCTCGACGTCTCCCGCGACGACACGGTGACGGCGTGCCAGGTCGAGGGCATCGACTTCTGGACCGACCCGCACA
>JAOPXF010000270.1 GCA_025965295.1 Nocardioides sp. | reverse complement strand
CACCCAGGTGAAGACGGGTTCCTCGCCGGTGAGGACGTGGAGGTACGTCGTCTCCCACGCGTCGACCGTGCACCCGAGCCCGGCCAGCGCCTCGAGGTAGACCTGCGGGTCGTGGCTCGCCGGGGTGGCCACGTCGCGGGTGTGCTCGGCGTACGGCGCCTCGTCTGCCAGGTCGCGGCGCAGGGTGTGGCTCGGCTCGTCGAAGTTGCCCGGGACCTGGAAGGCCAGCCACCCGCCGGGGCGGACCCGGTCGAGCAGCGCCGGCAGCAGCTCGAGATGGCCGGGCACCCACTGCAGGGTGGCGTTGGAGACCAGGACGTCGACGGGCTCGGCGCTGCGCGCCCACTCGCGGAGGTCGGCGACCTCGAACGTGATCCGCTCGTGGGTCCCCCGCGCGCGCTCGATCATCTCCGGGCTCGAGTCGAGTCCCGCGATCAGCGCGTCGGGCCAGCGACTCGCGAGCAGGCTGGTGAGGTTGCCGGGCCCGCAGCCGAGGTCGACCACGGTGCGCGGGTCGTCGGCGCCGACGCGGGCGAGCAGCTCGACGAAGGGGCGACCCCGCTCGTCGGCGTAGGTGAGGTAGCGCTCCGGGTCCCAGCTGTGCGTCATCGTCTCTCCTCCGGCACGGCGATCTCTTGACGTCAAGATACCTCCACCGTCTATCTTGATGTCAAGATTCTCGACCGTTCGTCTACGATGGTGTCATGCGGGACGAGGTGGACGATCTGGTCGAGGCGTGGGCGCGCGAGCGCGACGACCTCGACCTGGCCGGCCTCGCCGTCTTCAGCCGCATCTCCCGACTGGCCCGGCACCTCGACCTGGCCCGGCGCGAGGCGTTCACCGCCCATGGCATCGAGTCCTGGGAGTTCGACGTGCTCGCCGCGCTCCGGCGCGCCGGGGCGCCGTACGAGCTCTCCCCCGGCCGGCTGCTGCGCGAGACGCTCGTGACCAGCGGCACGATGACCAACCGGGTCGACCGGCTCGCGGCGCGGGGCTTCGTGGAGCGCTACCCCGACCCCGACGACCGTCGCGGGGTCATCGTCCGGCTCACTGCGGAGGGCAAGTCCGCGGTGGACGGCGCCTTCGAGGCGCTGCTCCGGGCCGAGGCCCGGCTGCTGGCCGACCTCCCGGCCAAGGAGCGTCGCCAGCTGGCGACCCTGCTGCGCACCCTGCTCGCCCCGTTCGCCTGAGCTACCCGAGCAGCTCCGTGGCCTCGAGCCACTCCAGCTCGAGGGTGTCCCGCTCGGCGGCCAGCGTGGCCAGCTCGGCGCTGATGGTGGCCAGCTTCTCGTAGTCCTGCGCCTGCTCGAGGACCTCGGCGTTGAGGACCGCCTCGCGCTCGATGATCCTGGCCAGCCGCTTCTCGATCCGGGCCACCGCCTTGCGGGCGGTGCGCTCCTCGGCGCTGCCGGGCTTGGCCTTGCCCAGCCCGACGTCGGTGGTCGTCGCACCCGAGGGCGCCGGGGCGGGGCTCGGCGCCGGCAGCGCGAGCGCGGCCTGCCTGCGCTCGAGGTACTCGTCGACACCGCGCGGCAGCATCGAGATCTGGCCGTCACCGAGCAGCGCCCACACGGAGTCGGTGACCCGCTCGAGGAAGTAGCGGTCGTGCGAGACCACGACCAGGGTGCCGGGCCAGCCGTCGAGGAAGTCCTCGAGCACGTTGAGGGTGTCGATGTCGAGGTCGTTGGTGGGCTCGTCGAGCAGCAGCACGTTGGGCTCGGTCAGCAGGAGCAGCAGCAGCTGGAAGCGGCGCCGCTCACCTCCGGACAGCTCGCCGATCCGGGTGGTCAGGCGGTCCCCGGTGAAGCCGAAGCGCTCCAGCATCGACGTCGCCGTGATCTCGCCGTCCTTGGTCTTCACGACCCGCCGGAACGACTCGACCATCGGCAGCACCCGGCCGTCGGGGTCGAGGTCGTCGAGCTGCTGGGTCAGGTGCTTGATCGCGATCGTGCGGCCGTGCTTGACCCGCCCGGCGGACGGCGCGAGGTCGCCGGCCAGCATTGACAGCACCGAGGTCTTGCCGGCGCCGTTGACGCCGACCAGCCCGACCCGGTCGCCGGGCCCGAGTCGCCAGGTGGCGTGCGTCAGCAGGGTCCGCTCCGCACGCTTGAGGTCGACGTCCTCGACGTCGATGACGTCCTTACCGAGCCGCTGGGTGGCGAACTTCTGCAGCTCCATGCGGTCGCGCGGGGGCGGCACGTCCTCGATGAGGGCGTTCGCGGCCTCGATGCGGAACTTCGGCTTCGCCGTGCGCGCCGGGGCACCCCGGCGCAGCCAGGCGAGCTCCTTCTTGGCGAGGTTCTGCCGCCGGGTCTCGGAGGCGGACGCCTGCCGGGACCGCTCCGCCTTCGCCAGGACGTAGGACGCGTAGCCGCCCTCGTAGGCGTCGACGACCCCGTCGTGGACCTCCCAGGTCCACTGGCACACCTCGTCGAGGAACCAGCGGTCGTGGGTCACGACGACCATCGCCGAGGACCGCGTGCGGAGGTGCTCGGCGAGCCAGGCGACCGCCTCGACGTCGAGGTGGTTGGTGGGCTCGTCGAGCACGATCAGGTCGTGGTCGCCGAGCAGCAGCTGGGCCAGCGAGCAGCGCCGGCGCTCGCCTCCGGAGAGGCCGAGCACGGCGCGGTCCAGCGAGACCCCGGCGAGCAGCACCTCGACGATCTCGCGCATGTTGGAGTCCGCGGCCCACTCGTGGTCGTCGCGGCCGCCCAGCACGGCCTCGCGAACGCTGTGGGTGTCCACGAGCTCGTAGCCCTGGTGGAGGTAGCCGATGTGCAGGCCGCGGATCTGGGAGACCCTGCCGCTGTCGGGCTCCTCGAGGCCGGTCATCACCT
>JAOPXF010000253.1 GCA_025965295.1 Nocardioides sp. | reverse complement strand
GAGGGCCCCGGCGCGGACCCCGAGCTGCCCGGGCGCCGGCTCGCCGAGGGTGACCGTGACCGGGTGCGGGTGGGCCGCCACCAGGGCGGCGGCGACCGGGTCGCCGGCGTCGGCCACGGCCACCGGGGCGTGCCGCAGGATCCGCGCCTTCGCGTCGCGGTAGGCGGCGAAGGAGCCGTGCCAGTCGGTGTGGTCGTCGGCGACATTCAGGACCGCCGCGGCGGCCGGCGCGATCGAGGAGGACCAGTGCAGCTGGAAGCTGGACAGCTCGACGGCGATCACGTCATAGGTCGGGGTGCCGTCGTCGTCCAGCGCCGTCACGACCTCCACCAGCGGGCGCCCCACGTTGCCCGCCGCCACGGCCCGGCGGCCGGCAGCGAGCAGGATCGCCTCGAGCATGGTGACCGTCGTCGTCTTGCCGTTGGTGCCGGTGACGGCCAGCCAGGGGGCCGGCTCGCCGTCGGGCCCGGGGACGCGCAGCCGCCAGGCGAGCTCCGGCTCACCGACGACCTCCACACCGCGGGCGGCGGCGTCGACCAGCAGCGGGGCGTCGGGCCGCCAGCCCGGCGAGGTGACGACGAGGTCGGTCTCCTCCGGGACCGTCGCCACGGCACCGAGCCACGAGGCGCCGGTCGCGACGAGCTCGGGGACGACCGGTGGTTCGGCGGCGTCGGTGAGCAGCACCCGGGCGCCCAGACGCAGGAGCACCCGGGCCGCTGCGGCCCCGGACACCCCGAGGCCGGCGACCAGGACGGTGCGTCCTCGCAGCTGCACGGCGGGAGTCACAGGCCGACGAAGTCGAGCCAGTCGGCGTAGAACAACCCGATACCGAAGGCGACCGCCATCGCCGTGACCAGCCAGAACCGCACGATGACGGTGTTCTCCGTCCACCCGGCCAGCTCGAAGTGGTGGTGCAGGGGTGCCATCCGGAACACCCGCCGCCGGGTGGCCCGGAAGAAGGCCACCTGGATGACCACCGACAGGGTCACCGCGACGAACAGGCCGCCGAGGACGACGAGCAGCAGCTCGGTGCGGGTGACGATCGCCAGCCCGGACAGCAGCCCACCGAGCGCGAGAGATCCGGTGTCGCCCATGAAGATGCGGGCCGGACCGGTGTTCCACCACAGGAACCCGAGGCAGGCCCCGAGCGCCGCTGCCGCGACGAGCGTGACGTCGAGCGGGTCGCGCACGGTGTAGCAGCCGTCGATGAACTCGTTGGCGCAGTCGTGGGTGAACTGCCAGAACGAGATGAAGACGTAGGACGCGAACACCATCGCCGACGACCCCGCGGCCAGGCCGTCGAGCCCGTCGGTGAGGTTGACCGCGTTGGAGAAGCCCGCGATGAAGAGGTAGGCCAGGAGGACGAAGCCGACGGAGCCGAGCGCGAACGGGGCGATGTCCCGGACGTAGGAGACGAAGGTGGAGGCCGGCGTGACGCCGTCGGTGTTCGGGAAGTTGATCGCCATGACGGCGAAGGCGACGCCGACGACGAGCTGGCCGACCAGCTTGGCCGTCTTGTTCAGGCCCAGGCTGCGCCGGTGCCGGATCTTGAGGTAGTCGTCGAGGAAGCCGACGGTGCCCATGCCGACCATCAGGAACAGCAGCATCAGGCCGGTCGCGGTGAAGCCCCAGCCCGGCTGGCCGGCCATGAACAGGTGGGCGACGAGATAGCCACCGACACTGGCGCCCACGATCACCGTCCCGCCCATGGTGGGCGTGCCCTTCTTGGACAGGTGGCTCTCGGGGCCGTCGTCCCGGATCTCCTGGCCCAGGCCCTGCCGACGGAAGGCGCGGATGGCCCGCGGGGTGAGCCGGATGGAGATGATCAGGCCGATACCGGCCGCGATGAGGACCGACTTCACGCGCCGGCCCCGTCGCTCAGGACGTCGGCGGCGAGCAGTTCGAGCCCGTAGGAGCGGCTGGCCTTGACGAGGACGACGTCCCCGGGACGGAGCACCTCCGACAGCAGCTCGCGGGCAGCGGCCCGGTCCGGCACGTGCACCGACTCCTCTCCCGCGCGGCGGCCGGCAGCCGTCGCGCCTTCGGCTATGCCTACCGCATCGGGCCCGACGACCACGAGCAGGTCGATGCCGGCGGCCGCGGCGTCCCGGCCGAGCCGGTCGTGCTCGGCGTCGGCCTCGGGGCCCAGTTCGCCCATGGCCCCCAGGACGGCGATCCGGCGGTGCGCGGGCAGCCCCGAGAGTGCGGCCAGCGCCGCCCGCATCGACTCGGGGTTGGCGTTGTAGGCGTCGTTGACCACGGTGACGCCGTCGGCTCGGCGGGAGACCTCCATCCGCCAGCGGCTCAGCGGCACCGCCTCGGACAGTGCGACTGCCACCTCCCCCGGCGTCATCCCGACCGCCAGGGCGGCACCGGCGGCCGACAGCGCGATGGCCACCTGGTGCTCGCCGACGACCTGCAGCGCGACGGGGTGCTCCTCCCCCGCGGCGACGAGGGTGAAGCGGGCACGCGCGGTCTCGTCCAGGGAGACCGCGGTCGCCCGGACGTCGGCGTCGGCGCCCCGGCCGGTGGTCACCACGCGGGCGCGGGTGCGCAGCGCCATGCCGAGCACGCGGGGGTCGTCGGCGTTGAGGACGGCGGTCCCGTCCTCCGGCAGCGCCTCGACGAGCTCGCCCTTCGCGGCGGCGATCCCGTCGGCGCTGCCGAACTCTCCCAGGTGGGCGGAGCCGACGTTCAGCACCACGCCGACCTGGGGCCGTGCGACGCGGCAGAGCCGGGCGATGTGCCCCGGCCCGCGCGAGCCCATCTCGAGCACCAGGAAGCGGGTGGCCTCGTCGGCGGAGAGCACGGTGAGCGGCAGGCCGATGTCGTTGTTGTAGGAGCCCGGGGGGCTCACGGTGGCCCCGGCGCTGCCGAGCACCTGGCCCAGGAGGTCCTTGGTCGAGGTCTTGCCCGAGGAGCCGGTGATGCCCACGGTGACCAGGCCGCCCTCGACGAGCCGGGCGTGCACCGCGGCGGCCAGCCGGCCGAGCGCCGCCACCGGGTCGGGCACCACGACACAGGGCAGCCCCGGGTCCGGGCGGGTGGTCAGGGCACCGGCCGCGCCGGCCGCGGCGGCGGCGGGCACGAAGTCCGCGCCGTCCACCCGCTCCCCCGGCAGCGCGACGAACAGGTCACCGGCGCCCACGGCCCGGGAATCGACCACGACCGCGCCGGTGACCACGGCGGAACCGTCCCCGGTGAGCTCGCCGTCGACGGCGGCAGCCACCTCCGCCAGGGTCAGCGCGATCACGCGTCCACCGTCCGCGCCCCGTGGACCTGGCTGAGGACCTCGAGCAGCACGGCCCGGTCGTCGAACGGCAGCACCTGGCCCCCCACCTCCTGCCCGGTCTCGTGGCCCTTGCCGGCCACCAGCAGGGTGTCACCCGGCCGCGCCAGCGCCACCGCGGCGGCCAGCGCCTCCCGCCGGTCGCCGATCTCGAGGACCTCGGCCCGCTGGTCGGCGGGGACGTCGTCGACGCCGGCGCGCATCGCGGCCCGGATCGTCTGCGGGTCCTCCGAGCGCGGGTTGTCGTCGGTGATCACCAGGACGTCGCTGCCGGCCGCGGCGGCCGCGCCCATCGCCGGCCGCTTGCCGGGGTCACGGTCACCCCCGCAGCCGAGCACGGTGAGCAGCCGGCCGCGCG
>JAOPXF010000208.1 GCA_025965295.1 Nocardioides sp. | reverse complement strand
AGATCCCGCACAGCCACTTCGTCTACGTCAACGCGCTGCGGCACCAGGGCACCGAGGAGCAGCGGGGGTTCTTCTTCGGCGAGGTGCTGGCCGGCAAGCGCTTCGGCAACGCGCAGTCCGAGGTCGGCACCAGGAACGTCCGCGACTACCGCACGTCGCTCACGCCCACGGGTGACGGCCGCTGGGTGCTGAACGGCGTCAAGGGCTACAGCACCGGCGCCCTGTTCGCCGACTGGATCCCGGTCCTGGCCCACCTGGACACGCTGGCCGCCCCGCAGCAGGGGCCGCTGCACGTCGCCTGGGTCGAGCGCACCGCGCCCGGCGTCACCGTCGTCGACGACTGGGACGGCCTCGGCCAGCGGACCACCGCGAGCGGCACCGTCCGGCTCGACGACGTCGAGGTCGACTCGGCCCGGATCACGCCGTACCACCTGACCTTCGAGGGGCCGCAGGTCTACGGCGCCTTCGCCCAGCTGCTGCACGCGGCGCTGGACGCCGGCATCGCCCGGGCGGCCCTCGCCGACGCCGCGGAGTTCGTCACGACGAAGAGCCGGCCCTACCCCGACGCGGGGGTGGAGCAGGCCGCCGACGACCCGCTGGTCGTGCACGCGTTCGGCGAGATGGAGCTCCAGGTCCGTGCGGCCGAGGCGCTGCTCGCCGAGGCGGGTCGGGCGGTCGACCGGGCCACGGCGCTGTTCCAGGCGGGAGACCTCACCGGGGAGACCGCGGCGCACGCGAGCCTCGCGGTCGCGGCCGCCCGCGCGTCCAGCACCCAGGCGTCGCTCGAGGTGGCCAGCCGCCTCTTCGAGGTGGCCGGCACCCGCTCGGCGCTGGCCAGCCTCAACCTCGACCGGCACTGGCGCAACGCGCGCACCCACACGCTCCACGACCCGGCGGGCTGGAAGGTCCAGCACCTGGGCCGCTTCGCCGTCGACGGCACGTTCCCGCCCAACCACGGGCAGCTCTAGCCGGTGGTTGAGCAGCGAGCGCAGCGAGCGTCGTCGAAACCCCGCAACTCGAAAGGCAACCATGACCGACAAGCTCAAGTTCCACTGGTTCCTGCCCACCAACGGCGGTGATGGACGCCAGGTCGTCGGCGGCGGCCACGGCGTCGACGCCATCGCGTCGGGCCGACCGGCCTCGGTCGCCTACCTCGGCCAGATCGCGCGCGGTGCCGAGGACATGGGCTTCGACGCCGCGCTGACGCCCGCCGGGGCCTGGTGCGAGGACGCGTGGGTCTCCACGGCGATGCTCAGCCAGGTCTCCGAGCGGCTGAAGTTCCTGGTGGCGTTCCGCCCCGGGCTGGTCTCGCCGTACCTCGCCGCCCAGATGGCCGGCACCTTCCAGAACCTCAGCGGCGGCCGGCTGCTGCTCAACGTCGTCACCGGCGGCGAGAGCCACGAGCAGCGGATGTTCGGCGACTTCCTCGACAAGACCGAACGCTACGAGCGGTGCGACGAGTTCCTGACCACCGTCCGCGCCCTGTGGCGCGGCGAGACCGTGGACTTCGCGGGCAGGCACCTCCAGGTGGAGAACGCCACGCTGGCGCAGATCCCCGACCCGCTGCCCGAGATCTACTTCGGCGGCTCGTCCCCGGCCGCGGGTGACGTGGCCGCGAAGCACGCCGACGTCTACCTCACCTGGGGCGAGCCGCCCGAGGCCGTCGCCGAGAAGGTCGCGTGGATCCGCGGCCTCGCCGAGGCGCAGGGGCGCGAGATCAGGTTCGGGATCCGGATGCACACGATCACCCGCGACACCTCCGAGGAGGCCTGGGTCGAGGCCGACCGGCTGGTCGCGGGCATCGACGACGAGACCGTCGCGAAGGTCCAGGCCGGGCTGCGCCGCAGCGAGTCCGAGGGCCAGCGCCGGATGCTCGAGCTCAACGGCGGCAGCAAGGACGACCTGGAGATCTACCCCAACGTGTGGGCGGGCGTCGGCCTGGTCCGCGGCGGGGCCGGCACCGCGCTCGTGGGCAGCCACGCCGAGGTCGCCGAGCGGATCGAGGAGTACCACTCGGTCGGCATCGACGAGTTCGTGCTCTCGGCGTACCCCCACCTCGAGGGCGCCTACTGGTTCGGCGAGGGGGTCCTCCCGATCCTCGCCCGACGCGGCCTCTGGGAGCACCCGCACCCCACCGCGGTGAGCGCCCAGGTGCCCTTCACCGCCGGCTCCACGAGGGCCGCGTCGTGAGCGCCGCATCCGGGCCCCGCGTCGCCGTCGTCGTCGGCAACCCCAAGCCCCGATCACGCACGCTCGCGGCGGCGCTGCACGTCGCCCGCGAGCTGACCGGGACCGAGCCGGACCCGGTCGTCGACCTGGCGACCCTCGGCGCGTCCGTCCTCGACTGGTCCGACCCGGCCGTGGCCGGCCTGGTCGAGCAGGTCGGCGCCGCCGACCTGGTCGTGTTCGCGTGCCCCACCTACAAGGGCACCTACACCGGGCTGCTCAAGCTCTTCCTGGACCGGTTCGCGACCGACGGCCTCACCGGCATCGCCGTACCCCTCATGCTCGGCGCCGGCCCGGGACACGCCCTGGCCCCCGAGCTGACGCTGCGGCCGGTGCTCACCGAGATCGGGGGCACGGTCCCCGCGAAGGGGCTCTACGTCCTCGATGCGGCGTACGACGACCCGACGGCGTATGCGCACTGGCTCGACCTGGCCCGCCCGCCGATCAGCGCCATCCTCGACCGCCTCCCCAGCAGAGCAGGAGCGACCTCATGAGCGTCACCCCCCTCACCACCAACCAGGACCTCGACCCGACCCGGCTCCGGGAGGCCTTCGGCATCTTCCCGAGCGGTGTCGTGGCCGTCGCCGCGGAGGTCGACGGCGAGCTGGTCGGGCTGGCCGCGAGCTCGTTCACATCGGTCAGCCTCGAGCCCGCGCTGGTCTCGTTCTCGGTGGCCAACACCTCCAAGACCTGGCCGGCGCTGCGCCGGGCCGCCCACCTCGGCGTCACGATCCTGGCCGACCACCACGGCGACGTGTGCAAGCGGCTGGCCGGCCCGGTCGAGCACCGCTTCGACGACGTGCCGGTCACCGCGACCGAGGACGGCGCGGTCACCCTCGACGAGGGGCTGGCCCGCTTCGACTGCTCGATCTACAACGAGGTCGCGGCCGGCGACCACACGATCGTGGTCCTCGAGCTGCACGCGGTGGAGCACAGCGACACCTCGCTGCCGCTCGTCTTCCACCGCAGCGCGTTCGGGCGGCTGGCCGCCAGCGCCTGACCGCTCCCTCAGACTCCCGGACCCGACCGTGTGCACCCGCGGGCGGGTCCGGGGCCTCTCCGCTCTAGCCTGAGCCGGTGAGCACGCAGCGTCGGGTGGCCGTGGTGGGCGGCGGGATCGCCGGGCTGACCGCGGCGTACGACCTCGCCGCTGGCGGGCACGACGTCGTCCTCCTCGAGGCCGCCGACCGGGTCGGCGGCAAGCTCCGCCGCGAGGACGTGGCGGGGGTCAGCGTCGACGTCGGCGCCGAGGCGATGCTCAACCGTCGCCCGGAGGGCGTCGACCTGGCCCGGTCGCTCGGCCTCGCCGTCGAGCACCCCACGGTGGCGTCCTCGCGGATCTGGACGCGCGGCGCGCTCCGGCCGCTGCCCCGCTCGCTGATGGGCGTGCCGCTCGACCTCGACCAGCTCGTCGCGTCGGGGGTGCTCTCCGACGAGGGTGTCGACCGCGTCCGCCTCGAGCCGACGCTGCCGCCCGAGGTGATCGACGGGGACGTCTCCGTCGGGGACCTGGTCTCCCGCCGCTTCGGCGACGAGGTCACCGACCGGCTGGTCGAGCCGCTGCTGGGCGGGGTGTACGCCGGCCGGTCGCGGGAGATCTCGGCGCGCGCCGCCGTCCCGCAGCTGGTCGTCCTGGCCGAGCGCGGCTCCGTCCTCGAGCAGGCCGCCGCGATCCCGACGACCTACGACCTGCCGGTCTTCGCCGGTCTCCCCGGCGGCATGGCCGGGCTCCCGGAGGCGCTGGCCGGCGCGGGCACCTTCCGGGTGCGGACCGGGGTGACCGTGCGCGAGCTGGTGCGCGTCGCCGACGGCTTCCGGGTCACGCTGGGCCCGACCACGCACCCCGAGGCGCTCGACGTCGACGCCGTCGTGCTCGCGACCCCGGCCGCTCCGACCGGGCGCCTGCTCACCGACCTGGCACCGGTCGCCGCGGCGGAGCTGGCCGCGATCGAGTCGGCGTCGATGGCGGTCGTGACGCTCGCCTTCCGGGTCAGCGACGTGCCGGACCTGGCCGCGACCACCTCCTCCGGTTTCCTGGTGCCGCCCGTCGACGGGCGCCGGATCAAGGCCTCGACGTTCTCGTTCGCCAAGTGGGGCTGGGTCCGCGAGGCCGGGCGGGGTGCCCTGGACCGCGAGGACGTCCTGCACCTGCGCACGTCGCTGGGCCGGCACCGCGAGGCGACCGCGCTCCAGGCGGCCGACGAGGAGCTCGTGGCGGCCTCGCTGGCCGACCTGGCGCTGGCCGTCGGCCTCGCGGCCCGGCCGGTCGACACGCACGTTCAGCGCTGGGGCGGGGGGCTGCCGCAGTACGCCGTGGGCCACCTCGACCGGGTCGCCCGGATCCGGGCCGCCCTCGACGCGGTCCCCGGGCTGGTCGTGTGCGGCGCGACGTACGACGGCGTCGGCGTCCCCGCCGTGATCGGCTCGGCGCACCGGGCCGCCGGCGAGCTCGCGGCGCCCGGCACAATGGAGCCATGAGCAACAGCAAGGCAGCGAAGGCCCGCGAGATCAACGACTCCATCCGCTACACGATGTGGTCGGTCTTCCGTCTCGACGACGTCCTCGGCGACGACGCCGACCGGGCCGCCGAGGGTGCCGAGGTCGAGAAGCTCTTCGCCGACCTGGCCGAGGCCGACGTGGTGGTCCGCGGCGTCTATGACGTGAGCGGGCTGCGCGCCGACGCCGACGTCATGGTCTGGTGGCACGCGACGACCTCCGAGGAGCTCCAGGCGGCCTACCACCGTTTCCGCCGTACGGCGTTCGGTCGCCGCCTCGCGCCGGTCTGGTCGCAGCTCGCCCTGCACCGGCCCGCGGAGTTCAACAAGAGCCACGTGCCGGCCTTCCTCAGCGGCGAGGAGCCCAAGAGGCACGTCAGCGTCTACCCGTTCGTGCGGTCCTACGAGTGGTACCTCCTCGACGACGCGGACCGCCGCCGGATGCTCGCCGACCACGGCAAGATGGCCCGCGACTACGCCGACGTGCGTGCCAACACGGTCGCCAGCTTCTCGCTCGGCGACTACGAGTGGATCCTGGCCTTCGAGGCCGACGAGCTGCACCGGATCGTGGACCTGATGCGGCACCTGCGCGGCTCCGAGGCGCG
>JAOPXF010000197.1 GCA_025965295.1 Nocardioides sp. | reverse complement strand
CGTGCCGGACCGGCTGCCCGTACGGGGTGGCCTGCCCGGGCAGATAGAGGTTGGTCCGCCGCAGCTCCTCCGCAGCCACCCCGAGCTGCGGGGCGCAGCGGCCGAGGATGTCCTCGATCACGATCATCCCCTGCGGCCCGCCGAAGCCGCGGAACGCCGTCTGCGACGTCTTGTGGGTCTTGGCCACGCGGCCGTGGAGCAGCACGTGCGGGATCCAGTAGGCGTTGTAGACGTGGCACAGGGCCCGCGCCAGCACCGGCTCGCTGAGGTCGAGGCTCCAGCCGCCGTCCGAGGTCAGCGTCGCCTCGAGTGCCATCAGCCGGCCCTCGTCGTCGAAGCCGACGCGCCACTGGGCGTGGAAGCCGTGCCGCTTGCCGGTCAGGGTCATGTCGTGGGTCCGGCTCAGGCGCAGCCTGACCGGGCGCCCGGTCAGGGTCGCCCCCAGCGCTGCTATCGCGGCGAAGCCGTGCGGCTGCATCTCCTTGCCGCCGAACCCGCCACCAATCCGCAGGCACTGGACGGTGACGTGGTGGCTGGCGAGACCCAGCACGTGGGCGACGATCTCCTGGGTCTCCGTGGGGTGCTGCGTGCTGCTCTGCACGAACACCTGGCCGCCCTCGTCGACGAGCGCGAGCGAGGCGTGCGTCTCGAGGTAGAAGTGCTCCTGCCCGGCCATCTCGGTGACCCCGCTGAAGACGTGCGCCGCGCCGGACAGGCCACCCTCGACGTCGCCACGGGTGATGACCGGCTGGCCGCCCTGGTAGCTGCCCTGCTCGATCGCCTCGGTGAGCGACACGACCGCCGGCAGCGGCTCGTAGTCGACCTCGACCGATGCGGCACCGAGCCGGGCCGCCTCGAGGGTCTCGCCCAGCACCCAGCACACGGCGTGGCCGACGAACATCACCTCATCCGGGAAGAGCGGCTCGTCCTGCTTCACCCCGGCGTCGTTGACCCCCGGCACGTCGGCCGCGGTGAGCACCCGGACCACGCCGGGCACGGTGAGTGCCGGGAGCGGATCGAGCCTGGTCACCCGGGCGTGGGCGTGCGGCGAGCACACCGGGTGGGCGTGCAGCACGTCGTGGGTGCGCTGCACGAGGTCGTCGGTGAAGAGCGCGTGGCCGGTGACGTGGAGCGCGGCGCTCTCGTGGGGCACGGCCTGCCCGACGACGGGGTTGTCCGGCCGCTGCGAGAGGTGGCTCATCGGATCGCCTCCAGCTCCTGCTCGAACCACAGCTTCCGCAGGGCGTTGCCGAGCATCGCGGAGCGGTACGCCGCGCTGGCCCGCTGGTCGTCGATCGGCGTCCCCTCGCCGCTCATCACCCCGGCCGCGGCCTCGACCGTCTCGCGGGTCCAGGGCCGGCCCTCGAGCCCGGCCTCGGTCGCGAGGGCGCGGACCGGCGTGGCCGCGACCCCGCCGAGGCCGATCCGGGCCCGGGTGACGGTGCCGTCGACGACGTCGATGCCGAAGCCGACAGCGACGCCGGAGATGTCGTCGTACCTCCGCTTGGCGATCTTGTGGAACGCCGTGATGGCCGGCATCGGCTGCGGGACCCGGACCGACCGGATCAGCTCTCCTGGTCGGAGCACGGTCTGGCGGTAGCCGGTGAAGTAGTCGACCAGCGGCACCTCGCGGTCCCCGTCGAGCGAGGACAGCACGACCGTCGCCTCCACTGCGAGGAGCGCCGGCGCCAGGTCGCCGATCGGCGAGGCGGTGCCGAGGTTGCCGCCGATCGTGGCGCCGTTGCGGATCAGGCGGGAGGCGAACTGGGGCCAGACCTCGTCGAGCAGCGGGATCGACCCGCCAAGCGCCGCCTCGACCTCGCTGAGGGTGAGCCCGCCGCCGATCTCGATCGTGCCGGTGGTCGAGACCTCCCGCAGCTCGGGCAGCCGGTCGACGGCCACGACGTACGCCGCCCGCCGGCCACGCAGGTTGACCTCGACGCCCCAGTCGGTGGCGCCGGCCACGACGGTGGCGTCGGGGTGCTCGCGGAGCAGCTCGAGGGCCTCGGCCAGGTCGACCGGCCTGGCGAAGCCGGCCGTCCTGGTGACTCCAGGTGCCGGGGCCGGGGACCGCTGGCGGGCGGCGAGCGCGTCGTCGTCCGGCGCAGCGCCCAGCGCCCACGCGGCATCACGGATCGGGCGGTAGCCGGTGCAGCGGCAGAGGTTGCCGCCCATCGCGTGCAGGTCGAAGCCGTTCGGCCCGCGCTCGGCGTCCGGCTCGTCGGTCGCGGCCCGCTCCGGGCGGTAGTACTCCGCGGCCATCGAGCAGACGAAGCCGGGCGTGCAGTAGCCGCACTGCGAGCCACCCCGGACCGCCATCTCGTGCTGGACGGGGTGCAGCGCGTCCGGCGCGCCGAGACCCTCGGCCGTCACGACCTCCTGCCCGTCGAGGGCGGCCGCCGGAACCAGGCAGGAGTTGATCGGCGTCCATCGGCTGCCCGCGCCGTGGGGCCGTGCGACCAGTACTGCGCAGGCGCCGCACTCCCCCTCGGCGCAGCCCTCCTTGGCGCCGGTCAGCCCCAGGCCGCGCAGGAAGTCGAGGGCGTTGGTGTGGGCGGGCACCTCGCCCAACGGCCGGGGCCGGCCGTTGACGACGATCTGCGGTTCCGCCATCTCCCACTCCCCTCGGGTGCTCGCGCGCACGGTCGAGTTCGGTCGCATGGTTCGGGAGACACGGGCCGCCGGTTGTCCATGCAGAACGACGACCCGTCGAGCACGATGCTACGTGACCGGGGTCGCATCCGACAGGAGGCTGGGGTCGAACCGCTGGCGAGGAAGGCTGTGCCCGCACCGGCGGTTGAGGACGGCACGGTGCGCCGGCGGGCTCAGTTGGCCGACAGGGTGCGCGCCTGGTCGAGCATCCCGACAAGGCTCGGGTGCGGGTCGGAGGCCGCACATCCAGGCGAGGCGACGTACCTCGGGCGGGGGAACGGCCACTGATGTCGGCGGTCCGTCGGCTACTGCTCGGAAACTCGGCGTCGCAATCTCGTCTTCGGCCAGGTAGTGAGGACTCCGGCCAATCGACCGCCGCTCATGATCCTCGCCGGCCCGTGCGAAGGTTCGACACGGCACCCAGGCGTAGAGCTGGGTCCCGGTCGCACAGCGACCGAAGATCGTACGCCGCACGGAAGTGCCCAGCAACTGGCGACGTCCGAGCAGGCTGAGTCGAACCGGCCGGATCACCTGCAACTAAGCGTGGCGAGCCCGGGCGAGCATCTCGTGCAGGCTCGGTCGCGGGTCGCACGGACCGCACTCCCACGCCATCCCGCGCACGTCTTGGGGGAAGATCCGCCGGATGTCGGCCGAGCGGTGGTTGATGCGCGGAAACTCGACCTGCTCAAGCTTTGTGAAAGCCCCGGAACCGGACACCGTAAGGACCCCCGGCAACCGACCGCCACTGAGGTCCTTCGCATGGGGCCCCGTGCGCCAATCAGCGCACAGAACCCAGGCGTAGAGCCGGGAGCCGTCCGTCGACCGACCGAAGATGTCGATTCCGCACTGGAACGGGCCGAGAAGGT
This sequence comes from Nocardioides sp., assembly GCA_025965295.1. Lineage (GTDB taxonomy): Bacteria > Actinomycetota > Actinomycetes > Propionibacteriales > Nocardioidaceae > Nocardioides. The sequence goes on along the minus strand of JAOPXF010000197.1, from coordinate 7,741 downwards.
AGTGACGGCCGAGCATTGCAAAGCGGACCGATCGATCATGCTCCAGTTGATAAACGAGTGCCGAAGCTCGGGCACTAGTCGGGGCTGGTCGCGACGAAGGGGTTGACGACAACGACGAGGTAGGAGTCTCGTGTGGCTGGCTCCGCCTAGACGGTGCGGCAGAACTGCAGGCGCTACTCAGGAGCAACACCAAGAACAAGAGCGTGAGTGTTCGCGCGATGCACGCGCGGTCTTGGTGTCGGTCGATGAACATGCTCGAGCGGATCGCCCCAGTGGTGCGAGGGAAGCGCAGGCGTCTTCGCTCGATGGGGTCACGCCTCATAATAGGTGGAGACGTTCGTAAATTTGTGGTCTGCGTTCGAGTCTCCGAGTTGCCATGGTTGATTGTGCAAATCGGTGTTATGACATGTAACGAGGTTGTTGGCGGCATTGGTTACGATGGAAACGTGTCCAAACGAACCGTTTTGGTCCCAGTCATAGTTGACGATGTCCCCTTTCCCCAACCCGCTGATGCCCGCTTTGGCGACGCCACGTCCCTGATTAATGACCCAATTTCGCAAGTTCCAGTTGTTGTACCTCTGAACGTCGTTTCCCCGATACCGTCCAGAATATCCGCACTGACTCCCCGTATATTGGTACCAGTTGGCGTCTGGCTTCTGATTTCCCTTGTAGAAGCACTGCGACACGAAGTTGGCGCAATCCCCACCGCACCCACCGTTGGTGTAGTTGACGTAGCTCGAGTTATACCCCGCGCCCGCGCCACCCCAATGATTTTCGGCGTAGGCGGCTGCTCCGGCATAATCATAGGTGTACACAGGCGGAGCCAGCTCACGCGCAAACCCTGCGAAGGAATTTGCCTCGGGCTCGGGACCCGGAGATTGCCGCAGATCGAACTGCGTCACTGCTGTGATGAAGTCTGAGGCCCCTGCATCTGGCGACTCTCCGAATAGGGTCGGTTCCCTATACGCATCGAACGCGACGCTCCACCCTCCAGAGAAAGGTTCGAGTCTCGCCTCGTGCCAAACACCGGCCGCGGAGAGGACCTCTCGATTGCCTTCTCCCAACCCGTACTTGGCAGGCTCGGAAGTACGGAGCTTGACATAGGCGGGCTCCACCCCTCGCGGGCTTGGCAGCCATCGGATCCCCACAACCTCATAGAAGCGCACCAGCACATGTGAGCCATCACTCGCAGCCAATTCGAACGAGTCGATACTCGTGGAATATCCGCGGATTTGACCCTGCCAATCAAAGCGTTGCCCAAGGGCCGCCATATAGGAAGAGCGGTCGCGCTCATAACGGGACACCCGACTCGAGGCCCCCGACACACTTCCTGATTGACCTGGCTGGGAGGCACGAACCCGCGACTGGAGGTAGCCTGCCACGGCTTCTTGCAACTGTGTTGCCTCAGCACGTAGCCGTGGATCGCCGGCCCGCGCCATCATGGGGTTCGCGAGGTAAACGACGGATCCGGCCGCTGCAAGTGCGAAAAGTCCCCTGCGGCTAAGATTGCCCGGGTCAGGTACAGAGTCTCTTCTGCCCATGGCAGGCTCCAACTACCTACATCCAGCCCCGAGTGGACCGGAATCCAATGACTCTAGAACTGGCTAAGAGAGAGTGTCAAGGGTCCCATGGCGAGCACCGTAGTTTACACAATTCCCGCCACTTTCATGTCCGCCTGCTGAGCTCTCGAGTACGCCGTCTTCGTTCATGGCGACAGACGGGGATGCCGGTTGACGTCCTTGTAGAGCAGGTACCTGAACCGACCCGGCCCACCGGCGTAGCAGGCCTGCGGGCAGAAGGCGCGCAGCCACATGAAGTCGCCCTCCTGCACCTCGACCCAGTCCTTGTTGAGCAGGTAGACCGCCTTGCCCTCCAGGACGTAGAGGCCGTGCTCCATCACGTGCGTCTCCGGGAAGGGGATCGCACCGCCGGGCTCGAAGCTGACGATGTTGACGTGCATGTCGTGGCGCACGTCGAGCGGGTCGACGAAGCGCTGGGTGCCCCAGGCGCCGTCCGTGCCGGGCATCGGCTCCATGACGACGTCGCGCTCGTGGGTGACGAACGCCGTCGGTACGTCGATGCCCTCGACGGACTCGTAGGCCTTGCGGATCCAGTGGAAGGTGACGTTCCCGTCCCCGCCGTTGCGCAGCGACCAGGTGGCGCCGGGCGGCAGGAACGCGTAGCTGCCGGGCTCGAGCTCGTGGGCCGTCCCGTCGACCGTGAGGGTCCCGCCCCCACCGACGACGAGGAGCACGCCCTCGGCCTCGGAATCCCCCTCGGGCCGCTCGGAGCCGCCGCCGGGAGCGACCTCCACGACGTACCAGGAGAACGTCTCGGCGAACCCCGACAGCGGGCGCGCGAGCACCCAGAGCCGGGTGTCGTCCCAGAACGGCAGCCGGCTGGTCACGATGTCGCGCATGGTCCCGCGCGGCAGGACGGCATAGGCCTCGGTGAAGACGGCCCGGTCGGTGGTCAGCTCGGTCTGGGCGGGCAGGCCGCCGGTCGGCACCCAGTACCTCATCGCCAGTACCTCATCGCGGATACCTCATCGCGGATACCTCATCTCTGGCCCCTCCTCAGCAGCCGGCCGCGGGGAGCGGCGGCCAGGTCGATCGGCACGCCGCGCAGCCAGGTCCGGCGGACCGTGCCGGTGAGCGTACGCCCGGCGTAGGCCGACACGGGGTTCTTGTGGTGGAGCCGGGCCGGGTCGACGACGAAGCGCTCGTCGGGCGCGAACGCACACAGGTCGGCGTCGGCGCCGACCGCGATCTCGCCCTTGCCGTCCAGTCCCACCCGGCGTGCGGGTGCCGCCGCCATCCAGCGCACCACGTCGGCCAGGCCCACCCCGCGGTCGCGGGCCGCGGTCCACACGACCGCGAGGCCGAGCTGCAGGGACGCGATGCCGCCCCAGGCCTCCGCGAAGTCGCCGGTGTCGCGCCGCTTGAGCTCCGCGGTGCAAGGCGAGTGGTCGCTGACCACGAAGCCGATGTCGCCGCCCGCAAGGGCGGCCCACAGGGCCTCACGGTTCGCCGCACCTCGGATCGGCGGGCAGCACTTGAGCTCGGTGGCGCCGTCGGGGATCGCGGCGGCGTCGAAGTACAGGTAGTGCGGGCAGGTCTCGACCGACACGTCGACGCCCGCGGCCCTCGCGTCGCGCAGGACCGGGACGGCACCGGCGGCGCTGAGGTGGACGACGTGCGCACGGCCGCCGGTGCGTCGGGCGGTGTCGACCACCAGGTCGATCGCCCGCTCCTCGGCCGCGTCCGGGCGGCTGGCCAGGAAGCCGGCGTACGACGGGCCGTGCGCGCACGGCTCGAGCTCGGCGGCGTCCTCGGCGTGCACGATCATCAGCGCACCCAGCCGCGCGGTCTCGGTCATCGCCTCGGCGAAGGCCAGGGGCGACAGCTCGGGGAACTCCTCCACGCCGGAGTCGAGCAGGAAGCACTTGAAGCCGAAGACGCCGGCGTCGTGGAGCGGAGCGAGATCGGAGACGTTGCCCGGCACCGCCCCGCCCCAGAAGCCGACGTCGACCCAGGCCTGGCCCCGGGCCGCGGCCTGCTTCTCCTCGAGCGCCGCCACCGTGGTGGTCGGCGGGATGCTGTTCAGCGGCATGTCGACGATCGTGGTCACGCCACCAGCAGCCGCGGCCCGGGTGGCGCTGGCGAACCCCTCCCACTCGGTGCGGCCCGGCTCGTTCACGTGCACGTGGGTGTCGACGAGACCGGGCAGCAGCACCTCGTCGTCGGCGAGGTCGACGACCTCGGCCGCGTCGACCTCCGCGTCGTACTCGTGGATCGCGGTGACCACCCCCGCGGTCACCTCGACGGCGACGGCCCGCTCCTCGCCGCCGACGACGGCGCGGCGGGCGCGGACGACCAGGTCAGCTGCCACGGTAGGTCGAGTAGCCGTACGGATTGAGGAGCAGCGGCACGTGGAAGTGGTCGTCGCCCGCGACCACGAACTGCACCGTCACCTCCGGGTAGAAGGTGTCGGCGCCGAGCGAGGTGAAGTAGGCACCCGTGTCGAAGCGCAGGCGATACTCACCCTCGCCCAGCCGCGCCGCGCCGAAGGTCGAGATCCGGCCGTCGGCATCCGTGACGCCTTCGCCGAGGCCCGCGCCCGACGCGGACTCCAGGGCGACCCGCACCCCGGCCGCGGGGCGGCCGCGGCTGGTGTCGAGGACGTGCGTGCTCAGGGTCGCCATCAGCTCACCAGCTCGTTCAGTCGGAGCACCGCGATCTGGCGGAGCTGGTTGATCGTCTCGGCCCGCTCGGCGGCGTCGCCGTTGCCCAGCCGACGCTCGAGCTCGGTGAGGATCTCGTGGGCGTTGCGGCCGGCCGCGCGGATCAGGAAGACCCGGCCGAACCGCTCCTCGTAGGCCCGGTTGCCCTCGGCCAGCCGGGCGGTGGCGCCGGAGTCGGACCGGTCGACGCCGGCCTGCTCCCGGGTCGAGTGGGCGGCGTCGTGGCCGGCGCCGGGCCGCTCGCCGATCCGCGGGTGGCGGGCCAGGGCCTGCTCCAGCTCCGTCTCGCTCATGGCGTCGGCGGAGCTGGTGGCGACCGCCTCGAGCTCGTCGATGCCGGCGTACGGTCTGCCCGCGAGCACGTCCTCGACCCAGCGCGGCACGTCGAGGCAGGTCGCCAGCCGCGCCCGCGCCTCGTCGGCGGGCAGCTCGTTGAACTGCGGGAGCCCCCTGCGGACCCGGCTCATGCGCCCTCCTCGCGCTGGACGGTGGCCTCGATCAGACCGTAGGGGCGGTCGGCGGCGATGAACACCTCGCCGGGGTTGTCGAGCCCGAACGGCGCCAGGTCGACCAGGAAGTGGTGCCTGTTGGGGGCGGTGAACGAGATCTCCGCGATCTCCTCGTGCGCCTCGAGGACCGTGCGCCCCATCGCGTAGAGCGTCTCCTGCAGGGCCCGGCTGTACGTCGTGGCGAACGTGGCGAGCAGCAGCGCCCGGACGTCGTCGTACGCCGCGTTCCAGTCGACGCGGCCGCGGTCGAAGTAGCGCCAGCGCGCCGTCAGCGAGGTCGCCAGGATCCGGTCGTCCGCCTCGGGCAGCGTCGTGTACTCGTCGCGCAGGAACCCCTTGAACTCCGAGCCGGTCGACTTGAGCACGACCAGGTCCGTCAGGCCGGAGACGACGTGGGCGGCCTCGGCCGACAGGTCCACCTCGGTCGTGCGGACCTCGCCCCCGCGGCGGACGAATGCGTGGTCGTGGTCTCGCGCCTGTCCGGGGCCTCCGACCCGGATCCGGTCCCAGGCGTACTGCTCCACCCGCACGGTGGCACCGGTCGCGGCCGGCGCGGCCTCGAGCAGGCGGCGCGCGAGCGCGAGGGCGTAGTCCTCGGGCGAGGCGACGCCGTGTCTCTTCGCGAACGCGAAGGCGGTGTTCTTCTGCGTGTCGGTGGGCAGCACCTGGGACTGGTCGCCGTCGATGTGCGCGGCGGTGAAGTCGCCGCGCAGGGCGGTCGAGACGTTCAGGTCGTGGATCTCGTGACGCGGGGTGTCGCGCACGATGCGGACCACGCGGTTCTCGGCCTTGCCGTACTGGTTGGGGCCCAGGACGATCGCCATCTCAGCCTCCCTCTCCTGCGGTGCCGTTCCGGTCGGGGCGGTGGGCCAGCGCCGCGAGCCGCCCGGCGTCGAGTCCGGCCTCCTCGGGCGAGACCGCCCCGCAGTCGAGGCCACGCAGCAGGAAGTCTGCGAGCGCCCGGGCGGTGGCCGGCTCGTCGAGGATGCCCGAGCTCTGCCGGCCGACGTAGGTGCGCAGCCGCTCGGCGGCGGCCGGGAGACCGCCCCGGTAGAAGGCGAACGTGGCGGCGTAGCGGGTCGGCATTTGGGCGGGATGCAGGTCCCAGCCCTGGTAGTAGCCGCGCTCGAGCGAGCGCCGGACCAGCCGCAGGTGGTTGGCCCAGGCGGCCCGCACCTGGGCCGCGTCACCCACCGGCAGCACGTTGGTCGACCCGTCGGAGAGGCGTACGCCGGTGCCCGCGGCCGCCGCCTGCATGACGGCCTTGGCGTGGTCGGCGACCGGGTGCTCGAGGCTCTGGTGGCCGGCCGCGATGCCGCAGAAGGCGCTGTAGTCGTAGGTGCCGTAGTGCAGGCCGGTGCACCGGCCGGCGCTCGCGTGGACCATCCGGGCGACCAGCGCGGTGCCGTCCGGGCCGAGGATCGACTGCGGCGTCTCGATCTGGAGCTCGAACCTCAGCGAGCCCGGGACCAGGCCGAGCCCGCTCTCCACCCGCTCGGCGGCGTGCACCATCGCCTCCACCTGGTCGACCGAGGTGACCTTGGGCAGGGTGATCACGAAGCCCTCCGGCAGCGGTCCGCCGCCCGTCAGGGTCTCGAGGAAGATCGCGAGCGTGCGCAGACCGCGGTGACGGGTGGGCCGCTCGAACGACTTGAACCTGATGCCGTGGAACGGCGGGGCGGTGCCGTCACCGATCGAGTCGCGCAGCGCGGTCGCCGCCGCGCGCGCGTCGGCGTCATCCTCGTCGTCGGGGCGGGCGCCGTAGCCGTCCTCGAAGTCGATGCGCAGGTCCTCGACCGGCTCGGCCGCGAGCTTGACCCGCACCCGCTCCAGCAGGCCCGTGTCGCCGTCGAGCAGCTCCAGCAGCATCGCCTCGTGCTCGTCGACGGCGGCGAGCGCCGCCTCGCCGTACTCCTCGACGAGGCCGGGCCGGAAGCGGTCGGCGGGGACGTAGACGGTGTGCACGGGCTGGCGGCCGGGCCGCTCGCCCGGGAACTCGCGCGCCAGCGCCGCGTCAGCGGGCGCGAGCCGGGTGTCGAGCTCGTCGGTGAGGCGCGCGAGGTCGAGCGCCGGGCCCGGACCGCGCGTGTCGCTCATGGACGCACCCTAGTGCGGGGCGGGCCCCGCACAACGTCATACGTTGCGGGCGCTATAGCGCTCGAACCGTATGACGTTGCGGGTGGGTGGACCTACTCCCACTCCACTCCGACCGGCTGTCGGTGCCCGATCGTCTCGTCCGCAACTACTCGTCGTGCTCCATGCCGTAGATGTCCAGGGCGAGCGCTACAGGGAGCGATGCCAACCGGGAGATGAGGTCGGCCTCAAGTGTGACGCCGCCCATGCCGTCGACGTCGACGAAGCAGAACCAGTCCATGTTGAACCCCTCGCCGCCCATGGCAACTATTTCGTCTTGGCAGTCCTCTACTTGGTCTAGCAGTGCCGTTAGGTGGGTTGTCAGGTCTCCGCGTCCGAGGTGCTCGCTCGAAAGACCCCAAATTGCGTCTCGCCGCACGTACCCGCTGCGACCGACGTCGCCCGCCTCATGGGCGAAAGTGGGCGTGAGTCTGAGGCGGGCAGTGACATCGGCCGACGAGACCCCGGGCTTCGAGATTCTGAGAGTGGCGTAGCACTGCGCGTGGGACATCGCGCCAGTATCAGGCAAGGGCGAACGACAGGGAACTGGTTGACGTCTCCCACGTGGATGTCTCACTGGACTTCGAGGCGTCAACCCTGGCGGCGTCGTCTGGCACGTCGTGACTACATCAGACGAGAGCGCCTTCGGCCCGTTGTGGCCTGGGCTCTGGGAGGAACCGTGGCCAGAGGAGGAGTCGGGCTCAGTCCGTGGCTTCGCTTCGCGGTCACTCCCACTCGATGGTGCCGGGCGGCTTGGACGTGATGTCCACGGTCACCCGGTTGATCTCCGGGACCTCGTTGGTGATCCGGGTCGAGATCGTCTCGAGGACGTCGTAGGGCAGGCGGGCCCAGTCGG
>JAOPXF010000150.1 GCA_025965295.1 Nocardioides sp. | reverse complement strand
AAGACCCCCAAGCAGATCGAGGTCTGGCCCGACCTGCCCCGCTCGAAGGTCGGCAAGGTGCTCAAGACCGACATCAAGAAGGAGCTGCTCGCCGACGCGTGAGGTCGGGCCGCGGGACGTCATGCGGTGGGAGCAAGCGGTTGCCCCCACCGGATGACGTCCGAGCGGCTCCCTAGAGTGCTGCCATGACCCTCATCGACATGTTCCGACTCGACGGCAAGGTCGCCGTCGTCACCGGTGCGTCCAGCGGCCTCGGCGTCGCGTTCGCCCAGGGCCTGGCCGAGGCCGGGGCCGACCTGGCCCTCGGCGCCCGCCGCGCCGACCGCCTCGCCGACACCGCGAAGCTCGTGGAGGCCGCCGGGCGGCGGGCGCTCACGGTGGCGACCGACGTGTCCGACCCCGACTCGTGCACGAACCTCGTGGCGCTCGCCATGGAGGAGTTCGGCCGGGTCGACATCCTCGTCAACAACGCCGGCATCGGCACCGCGGTCCCCGCCACCCACGAGACGCCCGAGCAGTTCCGCAGCGTCATCGACGTGAACCTCAACGGGTGCTACTGGATGGCCCAGGCCTGCGGCCGGGTGATGCAGCCCGGCTCCAGCATCATCAACATCAGCTCGGTCCTGGGCCTGACCACGGCCGGGCTGCCGCAGGCGGCGTACGCCGCGTCGAAGGCCGGCCTGATCGGGCTGACCCGTGACCTGGCCCAGCAGTGGACCGGCCGCAAGGGCATCCGCGTCAACGCGATCGCGCCGGGGTTCTTCGCCTCGGAGATGACCGAGCAGTACCCGCCCGGCTACCTCGAGGCGCAGGGCGCCCGGATCCCCGTCGGCCGCATGGGCGACCCGGCCGAGCTGGCGGCGTCCGTGGTCTTCCTGGCCTCGGACGCCGCCGGCTACATCACCGGTCAGACGATCGCCGTCGACGGCGGCATGACGATCACCTGACTCCCGGCCCCAGGGTGCCCACCATGTCTCCCCGTGTCTGGCGGGACAACACCTATCCCGGTGCCGCCTGCGACGTGCCCTCGCCGCTCTACTCGTGGTCGTGGGCGCCCAACCCGGAGTGGGGCCGGCGCTACTCCGGCCAGCGGGAGATCCTCGACTACCTCCGCGACACCGCCGAGGCCGAGGGACTGCTCGACCTGGTCCGCACCCACGCCGAGGTGACCGCGGCGACGTACGACGAGGTCGAGGGGGTCTGGCACGTCGAGACGACCGACGGGTCCTACGAGGCCGACCTGCTCGTCTCGGCCGTGGGCCAGCTCTCCAACCCGGTCGTCCCCGACCTGCCCGGCAGCTTCGACGGCCCGGCCTTCCACTCGGCGCAGTGGCGCCACGACGTCGACCTCACCGGCAAGCGGGTCGCGGTGGTCGGGACCGGGGCCAGCGCGATCCAGTTCGTACCCGCCGTCGTCGACCGGGTCGCCGCGATGACGGTCTTCCAGCGGTCCGCGCCGTACGTCGTGCCGAAGCCGGACCAGGCCTACTCCGAGCGCCACCACCGGCTCTTCCGCCGCTTCCCCTCGACCCAGGCTGCCGAGCGCCGCTCCGTCTTCTGGCTGACCGAGCGCCTCAACGGCGCGCTCGGCGGCGACTCCCCGCTGACCCGGCCGCTCCTCGCGGCGATCCGGCAGGCCTGGCGGCTGACCCTCCGACGCCAGGTGCCGGACCCCGTCCTGCGCCGCAAGCTGGTGCCCGACTACCCGCTGGGCTGCAAGCGGCTGCTCTTCTCCAACGACTGGTACCCCGCCCTCGCCCGCGACCACGTCGACGTCGTCACCGAGCGCGTCGTCGGGCTCGAGCCGACCGGGGTGCGGACCGCCGACGGTGCCGTGCACGACGCCGACGTCGTCATCTGGGGCACCGGCTTCGCCGCGACGTCGTTCCTGGCGCCGATGCGGGTCACCGGTGTCGGCGGCGCCGACCTGCACGAGACCTGGGCCGACGGGGCCCGGGCGCACCGGGGCCTCACCGTGCCCGGGTTCCCCAACCTGTTCTGCATCTACGGACCCAACACCAACCTCGGCGGCAGCTCGATCATCGCGATGATGGAGGCCCAGGCGGGCTACGTCGCGCAGGTCGCCCGCCGCCTCGCGGACGGCGAGGCCCGGGTGGTCGGCGTGCGCCCCGAGGTGGCCGACGCCTACGACCGCGAGATGCAGTCGCGGCTGGCGACGAGCGCCTGGGCGGGCTGCTCCTCGTGGTACGTCGACGGCCCGCGGATCACCACCAACTGGCCGGGGCTCGTCGGGGAGTACCAACGGCGCACGGCCGAGGTCGACTGGGCCGACCTCGAGGTCACCGCCTAGCCGGCGGGTGCCACCGCGGCCAGGGCCTCGTCCAGGTGGTCGAGCAGGTCGGCCGGGTCGCGGTAGACCGCGACCGCGCCGGCGTCGAGCAGCTCGGCCCGGCCGTAGCCGCCGGTCAGCAGGCCGATCGTCGGCATCGTGCGCTCGTTGGCCGCCAGGACGTCCCAGACGGCGTCGCCGACCATGAACGCGGCGGACCCGTCGACCTTCTCCAGGGCCTTGTCGATCAGCTCGGGGTCCGGCTTGGACTCCTCGGCGTCCTCGCTCGTGGTGGAGGCGTCGGCGTGCTCCTCGGCCCGCAGCAGATCCAGGGCCCGCTCGGCGTGCCGCGGGATGCTCGAGCTCGCGAGCACGACGGAGAGCCCGCGCTCCCCCATCGCGGCCAGCAGCTCACGGGCCTGCCGGAACGGCCGGGACTCCTCGATGATCTCGTCGTACTCCTTCTCCCAGCGGTCGCGGACGTCGTCCCCGACCCGCTCCTCCACCTCGTCGCCGGCGACGGCCGCGACGAGGCGGTCGCCCCCCATCCCGATGTGCCGGTGGATGTCCCACGCCGGGACCTCGACGCCGTGGTGCTGGAAGGCCCGGGACCACGCGATCGTGTGGTGGTAGCTGGAGTCGATCAGGGTGCCGTCGATGTCGAAGACCACGGTGTCCATGTGGATTGGTACCCGGTCGCGACGCTCGCATGCGGCGCGCGTCACCTCGGACCGGGTCGGCCGTTAGTAGGGGTGTTTCCGTCGCTTCTCCCCATCGGAGCCCCACGATGCCCGCACGTCTCCTGGGCCGCGCCCACCTCGCCGCCGCCCTC
>JAOPXF010000130.1 GCA_025965295.1 Nocardioides sp. | reverse complement strand
GCGCGCTTCGGTTCCAGACCATCGAGCCGACCGCGCTGCCGGTGCCGCCGCTGGACTACGCCGGGCCGGTCACCGACTACCTCGGCACCGGTCCCAAGGTGATCCGGGTGATCCGGTGACCGGCAGTCGCCGTACCGGCCGGGACCAGCGCGGCGTCAGCGTCGTGGAGTTCGCGCTCGTCTTCTGCTTCGTCGTCCTCCCGGTGCTGCTGGGGATCGTGCAGTACGGCTACCACTACTGGGCGCTGGAGACGGCCTCGGCCACCGCGCGCGAGGCGGTCCGGCGGATGGCGGTCGGCACGCAGGAGGCGTGCACGACCGCCGAGGCCGTCGGCCGGCTCAGCGGGCCGGCCGTGGGGTCCTCGACCCCGACCGCCCAGGTGGGCTACCCGACGACGCGCGCGGTCGGCAGCACGGTGACGGTGACGGTGTCGCTCCAGTCGCTCGACATCGGCCTGCCCTTCCTCCCGCTGCCCGACGACGGCCGCATCACCCAGGTCGCCCGGGCCCGGATCGAGAACGTGCCCGCCGCCGACCTCGCCTGCTGAGGCGCCGCTTCTCGCGCGGTTCGTGGGCCACCTTCCGTCCACAGCGTGGTCGTGCCGCCGGCTGCTGCACAGGCGGCGCCGTCGCCTGCTCGCGCTGTCCGTCGTCCCGGGAAGGGTGGCGGCATGGAGGTCACGACATGACGGGATCGGCTGCGGCGGCGATCAGGCAGGCGCTCGGGGCGTACGGCGAGTCCCTCGCCGCCCGGCACCTGGTTGCGCAGGGCATGGTGCTGCTCGAGCGCAACTGGCGCTGCGACGCGGGGGAGATCGACCTGGTGCTGCGCGACGGCGACGTGCTGGTGGTGTGCGAGGTCAAGACCCGCAGCAGCACCCGGTGCGGCACGCCCCACGAGGCGGTCACCGACATCAAGGTCGCGCGGCTGCGCCGGCTCGCCTGCCGCTGGCTGGCCGACCGGGGCGTCGCGGTGCAGGACGTCCGCATCGACATGGTCGCGATCCTGCGGCCGCGACGCGGGGCCTCGCTGATCGACCACGTGCGGGGGATCGGCTGATGCCCTTCGCGACCGCCCACACGGTCTCCCTGCACGGGGCGCTGGGCCACCTGATCGACGTCCAGACCGACGTCTCGCCCGGTCAGGTCGGCACCACCCTGGTCGGGCGTCCCGACGCGTCCCTCAACGAGGCGCGCGACCGCTGCCGGATGGCGATCATCAACAGCCACCTCGACTGGCCGTCGACCAAGCGGATCACGATCCTGCTCTCGCCTGCCGACCTGCCCAAGCGCGGCACCCACTTCGACCTCGCCGTCGCGATCTCCGTCGTGGCCGCGGCCCGCCTGGTCCCGCCGGCCCAGCTGGCGAAGACCGCGTTCATCGGTGAGCTGACCCTCGACGGCGGGCTCCGCTCGGTCGCCGGGGTGCTGCCGATGGTGCTGGCCGCGGCCGAGCGCGGCATCACCCGGGTGTTCGTGCCCGAGCCGCAGGCACGGGAGGCCGCCATGGTCCCGGGGATGACGGTCTTCGGGATGCGGTCGCTGGCGCAGGTCGTGGCCGAGCTGCGCGGCGACGAGGTCCCCGAGGCGCCGCCGGTGGCGCCGATGTCCGGCAGCCGGCTGCTGTCCTGGCGGGGCCAGGAGCGGATGGACGAGGTCGACCTGGTCGAGCTCGTCGGCATGACCGACGCCCGCTTCGCGATCGAGGTCGCCGCGGCGGGTGGCCACCACCTGCTGCTCTCCGGGCCCAAGGGATCGGGCAAGACGAGCATCGCCGAGCGGATCCCCGGCATCCTGCCCGACCTGACATCGGCCGAGTCACTCGAGCTCACCGCGATCCACTCGCTGGCCGGCGCGCTCGAGCCCGGCGACGAGATGCTGGTCCGGCCACCCTTCTCGGCGCCCCACCACGACGCCAGCAAGGCGAGCGTGATCGGTGGCGGCACCGGCCAGGTTCGCCCCGGCGAGATCAGCCGCGCCCACTGCGGCGTGCTCTTCCTCGACGAGTTCCCCCTGTTCCGCTAGGACCTGATCGAGGCGCTGCGCCAGCCGATGGAGAGCGGCGACGTCGTCATCGCCCGGCAGGAGGAGTCGGTGACGCTGCCCGCGCGGGGGATCATGGTGCTCGCCTGCAACCCGTGCCCCTGCGGGGACTACGCACCCACGGCCGCACACAACCACTGCACCTGCACCGAGACGCAACGTCGCCACTACCGGCGCAAGTTCACCGGCCCGATCACCGACCGCATCGACATCGTGCGGCACGTCGTCCCGCTGCGCCCCCACGACCAGCGGGACCGGTTCCAGGTGCGCGAGACCTCGGCCGAGGTCCGGGCACGCGTCGCCGAGGCCCGTGACCGACAGCAGACCCGCTACGCCGACACGTCCTGGCGGCTCAACGGCCAGGCGCCGGGACCTGTCCTCTCGTCCGAGTGGCCGCTGGCCAGGGCCGGTCAGCGCATGGTCGACGACCTGGTCTACGAGGGCAAGCTGAGCCGACGCGGCGCCGTCCGGGTGCACCGGCTGGCGTGGACGGTTGCCGACCTCCGTGGGGTGGCGCATCCGGGGGAGGACGAGACCGACGTCGCGCTGCGGCTGCGGCGGGGCGAGCCGCTGCTGCTCTCGTCGCTCGAGGCGTGGGCCGGGTGAGCGGGGCGGTGGACGACCGGCTCGCCCGTGTCGCCCTCGGCCGGCTCGCGGAGCCCGGTGACCCGCGGGTCGCGAGCCTCGTCGCCGAGCTCGGTGCCGTCACACTCCACGAGCGGCTCCTCGCGGAGCGCGACGACCAGGGCCTCCTCACCGACCTGGCCGCCCGGCTCGAGGGGATGGACCCGGCCCGCGACCTCGACCGGGCCGAGCGCCTCGGCATCCGCTTCCTGATTCCCTCCGACGACGAGTGGCCGACCCAGGTCGACGACCTGCTGAGCGCCGAGCCGGTCCAGCAGCGTGGCGGGCCGCCGCTCGGGCTCTGGGTCCGCGGCCCGATCCGTCTCGACCAGCTCGCCGGCTCGGTCGCGATCGTGGGCTCCCGCTCCGCGACCACCTATGGCGCCGACGTCGCCGCCGACCTTGCCGCCGTCGTCGGTCGGTCCGGCGTCTGCGTCGTCTCCGGGGCCGCCTTCGGGATCGACCAGGCCGCCCACCGCGGCGCGCTCGCCGCCTCCGGGCCCTCGGTGGCCGTGCTCGCGTGCGGGGTCGACCGGGCCTACCCGCCGGCTCACAAGGCGCTGCTCGACTTCCTCGCCGACGAGGGGGCCGTGGTCTCCGAGCTGGCCCCGGGCTGCTCGCCGACGCGGTTGAGGTTCCTGTCCCGCAACCGGCTGATCGCCGCGCTCACGCGGGGCACCGTCGTCGTGGAGGCGGCGGTGCGCAGTGGTGCCCTCAACACCGCCAACTGGGCCGGCCGTCTCAACCGCACCCTGCTCGGCGTGCCCGGCCCCGTCACCAGCGCCCCGTCCCAGGGGGTGCACCAGCTGATCCGCTCCGGCGCGGCCACGCTGGTGACGTCGGGGGAGGAGGTCCTCGAGATGGTCGGCGTCGCCGGTGAGCACCTCGTCGAGGTGCCGCGCGGCCCCGACCGGGCGCGGGACCGGCTCACGCTCCGCGAGCAGCAGGTGCTCGACGCCGTCCCGGTCACGTCGGGCGCCGCGGCCGACTCGATCGCCCGCACGGCCGGCCTCGGGCTCATCGAGGTGGGCTCGACCCTGACCCGCCTCCACACCCGCGGGCTCGTGGAGCGCACCGCCTCGGGCTGGCGGCTCGCCACCCTCGCGCAGGGGTAGCGGAGCCGCGTCAGCGGATCCGCTGATGGTGGTCGAGCAAGCGGCGCGACTGAGGAACGAAGTCGCGACCCGCGTGTCGAGACCCGGTGAGGCAGGAAGCAGCCGCAACCACCGATCCACCGGTGGTTGAGCAGCGAG
>JAOPXF010000101.1 GCA_025965295.1 Nocardioides sp. | reverse complement strand
TCGGGCAGGCCGTAGGGCCAGGTGCCGGCGTGCTGCCCGCCGTAGAACTGGGCCCAGGCCTGCGGGTCGGCGAGCCGGAAGTCGGCTCCGCAGTCGATGACCACGACCCCCTCCCCCAGCTGGGCCGCGATCTCGCCGGACTGACCGTGCGGCAGCGCGAGGAACACGACGTCGTGCCCCGAGAGCGTGTCGAGGTCGGTGGGCTCCAGCACCCGGTCGGCGAGCGGCACCAGGTGCGGCTGCAGGGTGCCGAGGAGCTCGCCGGCGTTGGAGGCCCCCGTCAGCGCGCCGATCTCGACGTCCGGGTGGGCCAGGAGGTGGCGCAACAGCTCCCCTCCGGCGTAGCCGCTGGCGCCGGCGACTGCGATGCGTGTCCTCGTCATGTGCATGACTATACGACGTAACGCATGTTCATGTGCAAGCGGGTGCGGGTGTCCCCGGCCGGCGCTATCTTGCGGCCATGGCGAGACTCGAGTTCCCGGACTACCTGCGGCACCTGCGTGACGAGTCGCGACGCTTCCGCGACGTGCTGGCCGACTGCGAGCCTACGGCCCGGGTGCCCGGGTGCCCCGAGTGGGATGCCGCCGACCTGCTCTGGCACCTCGCCACGGTCCAGCACTTCTGGGCCACGATCGTCCGGACCCGCCCCGAGGGCCCCGCGGAGGACCACGAGCCGCCCCGCCCCGACTCCTACGCAGGGCTGCTCGCGACGTACGACGACCAGTCCGCCGCTCTGCTCGCCGAGCTGGAGGCCGCCGACCCGGCCGAGCGGGCCTGGACCTGGTCCACCGAGCAGACGGTCGGCTTCACGATCCGCCGCCAGGCCCACGAGGCCCTCGTGCACCGGCTCGACGCCGAGCAGACCGCCGGCGGGGTGACCCCGCTCGACGCGGCGCTCGCCGCAGACGGTGTCGAGGAGTGCCTCGACGTGATGTTCGGCGGACTCCCACCCTGGGGCGAGTTCCACCCGGACCCCCGCTTCGTGCGGGTGGACCTCACCGACTCCGGCGAGTCCGTCTGGGTCCAGCTCGGCCGCTTCGTCGGCACCGACCCCGACGACGACACCCACTACGACGACGACGACATCCACGTCGTCCCCGACCCGGGTGCCGAGCCCGACGCCGTCGTCGCCGGCCCGGCGGGGGCACTCGACACGTGGCTGTGGCGGCGGGGCGACGACAGCGAGATCCGGGTGACCGGAGACCGCGAGGTCTTCGACCGCTTCCGGGTCGCGGTCAACCACCCGATCAACTGAACCGGGCGACCCCGTCCGGACGTGGTCAGGCCCGCTGGACGGCGCCGAGACGTTCGACGGCGAGGGCCACCGCCGCGTCGCGCGCGGCGCTGGCCTCCTGTTCGGTCAGGGTGCGGTCGGGCGCCCGGAACCGGAGGGCGAAGGCCAGCGACTTCCGGCCGGCGCCCACCTGGTCGCCGGTGTAGAGGTCGAAGAGCCGGATCGACTCCAGCAGCTCGCCCGCCCCCTCGCGGAGCGCTGCCTCGACGTCGGCGGCCGGCACGGACTCGTCGACGACGAGGGCGACGTCCTCCTTGGCGACCGGGTAGTTCGAGAACCTGGGCCCCTGCACGACGTCGGGGACGTGCCGCATCAGGACGTCGAGGTCGATCTCGACTGCCGCACTGCGGGCCGGGAGCCCGAAGGCCGCGCACACCCGCGGGTGCAGCTCACCCGCGTGGCCGAGCTCATGGTCGCCGACGAGGACCCGCGCGCAGCGACCGGGGTGCCAGGGCATCCGGGCGGTGGGCTCGACCCGCACCGAGACGCCGAGCTCGGCGCCGAGGCGTCGTACGACGTCGATCGCGTCGGCCCAGCTCGCCGGGCGCCCCGCGCCCCACCAGCCGGAGCGCTCGCGCTCACCGGCCAGCACCACGGCGAGGTGCAGCGGCTGGTCCGGGATGGCCTCGAAGAGCTTCGCGAGCTCGTCGTCGCTGGGTCGCCAGTCGACCCCGTAGATCGGTGCCGGACCCCGGTCGACCGGGAACGCGACCGTCCCGGTCTCGAAGAGGGCCACCCCGGGCGCGCCGCGGCCGAGGTTGCGGGTCGCGGCCTTGAGCAGGCCGGGCAGCAGTGTGGTGGTGTACGCCGGCTCCTCGCTCGAGAGCGGGTTCGCGAGCCGGACCGTGTGCCGCAGCACGTCGTCCTCGGCCAGGCCCAGCATGTCGAAGGCCTCGTCGCCGACGAACGGGAAGCTCAGCACCTCGACACACCCGGCGCCCGCGAGGGTCCGGCCGATCCGGCGCCGGAGCCGCTGCTCGCGGGTCAGGCCGCGGCCCGCCTTCGCGACGGGCAGGACCGAGGGCACCTGGTCGTAGCCGACGATTCGGGCGACCTCCTCGACCAGGTCGAAGGGGTCGACGAGGTCGGGACGCCACGGGGGCGGCGTCGCCGTGACACCGGTGTCGCCCCGATCGAGGCGGCACCCGACGGCCTCGAGGTTGGCGACCGCGGTCGCGGCGTCGATGGCCATGCCGGTCACCCGGGCGGGCAGCTCGTAAGCCATCGGGATCGTGGGCGGTGCGGGCGGCCGGCCGACGACGGTGACGCCGGGCTCGGCGGTGGCGCCGCCGTGGGCGACAAGCAGCTCGACCACGCGGTCGGCTGCCGCCTCGGTGATGACCGGGTCGACCCCGCGCTCGTTGCGCTTGCCCGCCTCGGAGGAGATCTTGTGCCGCTTGCCGGTGCGAAACATCGACACGGCGTCCCAGTGGGCCGCCTCGACGAGCACCCGGGTGGTCGTCGACGACATCTCGGTCGTCTCGCCCCCCATCACGCCACCGAGACCGATGATGCCCGAGTCGTCGGTGACGACGAGGTCCTGCTCGGACAGCTCGCGCTCGGCGCCGTCGAGCGTGGTGAGCCGTTCCCCGGCCGACGCCCGGCGCACGCGGATCGGCCCGCTGAGCTTGTCGGCGTCGTAGCCGTGGATGGGCCGGCCGAGCTCGAGCATGACGTAGTTGGTGATGTCGACGGCCAGCGAGATCGGGCGCATGCCCGCCTGCGTGATCCGTCGGGCCATCCAGGCGGGCGTCGGCGCGGTGGGGTCGAAGCCGCTGACCACGCGGGCCACGAAGATCGGGCAGCCGGCCGGGTCGTCGACGACCACGGGGTAGCCCTGGTCGTTGGCCGCCGGCGTCTCACGCGCGGCCGGGTCGCGGTAGGGGGCGTCGTAGGCCAGCGCGGCCTCGCGGGCGATGCCGCGCAGCGAGAGCGCGTAGGCGCGGTCGGGGTTGATCTCGAACTCGATGACCTCCTCGCGCAGGCCGAGCAGGTCCAGGGCGTCGTCGCCCGGCTCGCCGGCATCGGACGGCAGCACGATGATGCCGTCGTGGTCGTCGCCGAGACCGAGCTCGGCGGCCGAGCAGATCATGCCGGCCGACACGTGGCCGTAGGTCTTGCGGGCCGAGATCGCGAAGTTCCCCGGCAGCACCGCCCCGGGCAGAACGACGACCACGAGGTCGCCGGGAGCGAAGTTGTGGGCGCCGCAGACGATGCCCTGGGGCTCGCCGGTCCCGTTGGCGTCGCCGACGTCGACCGTGCACCAGTTGATCGTCTTGCCGTTCTTCTGCGGCTCGGGCTCCATCGTGAGCACCCGGCCGACCACCAGCGGGCCGGTGATGGCGTCGCCGGGCTTCTCGATCGCCTCGAGCTTCAGCCCGAGGGCGGTCAGCCGTGCGGCGAGCTCCTCGGTCGTGACGTCGGCCCGCAGGTCGACGTACTCGCGGATCCAGCTGACGGGGGCCTTCATGGGTCAGAGCTCCGTTCCGAATGCCGTGGTGAACCGGATGTCGCCCTCGAAGAGCGCGCGCAGGTCCTCGATGCCGTGCCGGAACATCAGCGTGCGGTCGATGCCCATGCCGAAGGCGAAGCCGGTGTAGCGCTCGGCGTCGATGCCGCAGGCGCGCAGGACGCGCGGGTTCACGACGCCGCAGCCGCCCCACTCGATCCAGCCCTCGCCGCGGCAGGTGCGGCAGGTCTCGACCGCCGGGCTCGCGCCCCGGCACACGAAGCAGACCAGGTCGACCTCGGCGCTCGGCTCGGTGAAGGGGAAGTACGACGGGCGGAAGCGGGTGCTGATCCCCTCGCCGAACATCGCGGCCGCGAAGTGGTCGAGCGTGCCCTTGAGGTGGGCCATCGTGATGCCCTCGTCGACGACGAGCCCCTCGACCTGGTGGAACATCGGGCTGTGCGTGGCGTCGTACTCGTCGGTGCGGAAGACCCGGCCGGGGCAGACGACGTAGATCGGTGGCTCGCGGGTCAGCATGGTCCGGGCCTGGACGGGTGAGGTGTGGGTGCGCAGGACCAGGTTGTTGTCGGCCGGGTCGGTCCAGAAGGTGTCCTGCATGGTGCGCGCCGGGTGGTCGGGGCCCAGGTTGAGCGCGTCGAAGTTGAGCCACTCGGCCTCGATGACCGGGCCCTCGGCGACCTCCCAGCCCAGCGCCAGGAAGACGTCGGCGATCCGCTCGGAGCCGGTGGTGACGGGGTGCCGGGCGCCGCGGGCCGACCGCTCGGTGGGCAGCGTGACGTCGACGGTCTCCTCGGCCAGCATCCGCTCCTCGTGCTCGACCTCGAGCACCGCCTGGTGGTCGGCGATGGCCTTGTTCACCGCACCCCGCGCCTGACCCACGCGCTGCCCGGCGTCCTTGCGGGCCTGCGGCGGGAGCGCACCGATCTCCCGGTTGGCGAGCGCCAGCGGGGACCGGTCACCGGCGTGCTCGAGGCGCGCTCGTTTGAGGCCCTCGAGGTCGGTCGCGGCCGCGACGGCGGCGAGCGCCGCGTCACGTGCCTGCTCGATCTCCTCGGGCTTCAACGGGGTGACCTCCACGGGGTCGTAATCGGTGTTCGGTCCCGACATGGCTGCCTTTCGGGCTGGTGCGGGGGCGGGGTGCCCGCCAAGTCTAGGAAGGTGGGCGCGCGCTCCGCGACCGGGTTGTCACCGATGCTCCACGCCCGGCCAGACGACCATGATCCGCGCCCCACCGCCGGGCGCGTCGTCGATCTTCAGGGTGCCGCCGTGGGCGCGGATCAGACCGTTGACGAGATACATGCCCAGCCCCGAGCCGCCCCGCTCGCCGTGCTTCCAGAACTTGGTGAACACCCGCTTGCGGATCTCGGGAGCGATGCCGGCGCCCTCGTCGTCGACCGTGAGCCGCACACCGGCGAGATCGGTCGCTCCGACCAGCGGAGCGAGCGTGACCAGGACGCGCCCGTCGCCGTGGCGTACGGCGTTCTCGATCAGGTTGGTGACCACCTGGGTGAACTTGTCCGGGTCGGCCTGGATCTCGGGGAGCCCGTCGGGTGCGTCGAGCTCGATCGTTCGGGAGGTGCTGGCCCGCACGGACTCGACGACCCGGCCGGTCAGGACGGCCGCGTCGGAGGGACGCGGGTAGAGCGCGAGCCGTCCGGTGTCGATGCGGGCGACGTCGAGCAGCTCGGCGATCAGCCGACTCAGCCGCTCGGAGTCGGCGTGCACGGTGGTGAGCATCAGCTTCTTCTGGTCGTCGTTGAGCTTGTCCCAGCGGTTGAGGAGTGCCTGCACGAAACCCTTG
Source organism: Nocardioides sp. (assembly GCA_025965295.1). Classification (GTDB taxonomy): domain Bacteria; phylum Actinomycetota; class Actinomycetes; order Propionibacteriales; family Nocardioidaceae; genus Nocardioides. The sequence continues at coordinate 7,048 of JAOPXF010000101.1, read as the reverse complement.
ACCCCGGTGAGCGGCGAGCGCAGCTCGTGGGCGACCGTGGCGACGAGGTCGGACCGCTCCCGGTCCAGGCGCGCGCGGCCGTGTCCGGAGCGCAGCGTGATCGCGACCTGGGCCACGGGCCGGTGCAGCGCGGGGCGGTGGATCCGGGCGGCGACGAGCACCTCGGTCCCGTCCTGCAGCAGCCACGGCTGCTCGGGGACGGCGGTGCGGGTGGCCAGGCCGTCGTAGGGCAGGTTGCTGGTGAACCAGTCGCGGCCGTCCTGGTCCTGGAGGGCGAGCACCTCGCCGAGCGCCCGGCCGACCCCGGCGACCGGGTCCAGGCCCAGCATCTGGGCGGCGACGGCCGAGACCAGCGTGACGCGGCCGTCGCCGTCGGCGACGACGACCCCGTCGGGGAGCGCGTCGGCGAGGGCCTGAGCGCTGTCGCAGGCGTCGTCCACGGGCGACAGCCTACGGGTCAGCGGCGCTGGGCCCGGGCCGACGCATAGAGGCAGAGAGCGGCGGCCGTCGAGAGGTTGAGGCTCTCGGCGCGGCCGTGGATGGGGATCCGGACGCGATGGTCGGCGAGGCCGGCCAGCTCGGCCGGCAGGCCCCAGGCCTCGTTGCCGAAGAGCCAGGCCGTCGGCGCGGCCAGGAGCCGGTCGGCCTCGAAGAGGTCGACCTCGCCCGCCCCGTCGGCCGCCAGCACCTGCAGACCGGCGGCGCGGGCCGCGTGCACGGCGGTCGCGGCGTCGGGCTCGGTCGCGAGCGGCAGGTGGAAGAGGCTGCCCACGGAGGCGCGCACGGTCTTGGGGTTGTAGGCGTCGACGGAGTGCCCCGCGATGACGACCGCGTCGGCGCCGGCCGCGTCGGCGCAGCGGATCACCGTGCCGGCGTTGCCGGGGTCGCGTACGTCGGCGCACACGGCCACGAGCCGCGGCTGCCGGTCGAGCACGTGGGCGACCGGACGGTCGACGAACCGGCAGACGGCGACCACACCGGCCGGGTTGACGCTGTCGCTGAGAGAGGCCAGGGCCTTGTCGTCGACCAGCGTCCAGCGCGGCGCGGCGGCCGCGAGGGCGGCGTACTGCCCGGTCGCCTCGGGGGTGGCGAAGACCTCGACGACGCAGCCGTCGACCCCGAGAGCGCCCTCGACGGCCTTGGGGCCGTCGGCAAGGAAGAGCCGCCGCTCGGAGCGTTCCGAACGGCGGCTGAGCTTCCGTGCGTCCTTGACGCGGCCGTTCCCCACTGTCAGGGGAGTGCCCGCGCCCAGGGGCGTGCCGGTGGTCAGGCGGTCGCCTCGACCTTGGGCGCGTTGACGTCCTCGGGCAGGGCGGCCTTGGCGGTCGCGACGAGGGCGTTGAACGCCACGATGTCGTTGACGGCCAGCTCGGCCAGGATCTTGCGGTCGACCTCGACACCGGCGAGGTTCAGACCCTGGATGAAGCGGTTGTAGGTCATTCCCTGAGCGCGGGCCGCAGCGTTGATCCGCTGGATCCACAGCTTGCGGAAGTTGCCCTTGTTCTTGCGCCGGTCGTTGTAGCTGTAGACCAGCGAGTGGGTGACCTGCTCCTTGGCCTTGCGGTAGAGGCGCGAGCGCTGCCCGCGGTAGCCGCAGGCGCGCTCGAGGATGACCCGGCGCTTCTTCTGGGCGTTCACTGCCCGCTTGACGCGTGCCATGACTGTTACTCCTTCAAGATCTTGTTACGTCGTCGGCCAACCACGAGTGCGCCGACCACCGATGGGTGGGGCTCGGTCAGCGACCGAGAAGCTTCTTGGCGCGGGGCACGTCGGCCTTGGCGACCTCGACGGTGCCGGTCAGGCGACGGGTGACCTTCGAGGGCTTCTTCTCCAGGTTGTGCCGCTTGCCGGCCTTCTCGCGGAGGATCTTGCCCGTACCGGTCACACGGAAGCGCTTGCTGGCACCGGAGTGCGGCTTGTTCTTCGGCATCTTCTCTCCCTCTTCTTGGTGCTGTGGTCTCGACAGGGCTCGACCACGGCGTGGGCGGTGGTCACGGCCACCGACGTCGGATGGGTCAGGCTTCGATCTCGGGATCGAGGTTCTCGGAGCGACCCCGCTCCTTCTTCTGGGCCACGGGTCCGGCAGCGTGGGCGGCGTCGCGCTCGGCGCGCTCGTCGGCCTCGTGCGCGGCACGCTCGGCGGCCCTGCTCTCCTTCTCGGCCAACATGTCGACCTTGGCGTCGGCCTTCTTCTTGTGCGGGCCGAGCACCATGACCATGTTGCGGCCGTCCTGCTTGGGCGACGACTCGACGAAGCCCAGCTCCGTGACGTCCTCGGCCAGGCGCTGCAGCAGCCGGTAGCCCAGCTCGGGGCGGTGCTGCTCGCGACCACGGAACATGATCGTGATCTTGACCTTGTCCCCGGCGCGCAGGAACCGCACGACGTGGCCCTTCTTGGTCTCGTAGTCGTGGGCGTCGATCTTCGGACGAAGCTTCATCTCCTTGATGATGACGTTCGTCTGGTTCCGACGGGCCTCGCGAGCCTTCTGGGCGTTCTCGTACTTGAACTTGCCGTAGTCCATGAGCTTGCAGACCGGCGGGCGCGCCATCGGGGCGATCTCGACGAGGTCGAGGTCGGCCTCTTGCGCAAGGCGCAGCGCGTCGGCGGTGGGAACGATGCCGACGGTCTCGCCACTGGGGCCAACGAGGCGGACTTCGGAAACCCGGATCCGGTCGTTGATTCGAAGCTCGGTGCTGATGTGTCCTCCTGATGGAAATGTGTCCGGAGGTCTCTGTCGCGCATCCGCATCACGGATGCGGAAAATCAACAAAGGCTTCCGCTTGTCACAAGCGGAAGCCAGTCGCGACACGTCTCCCGGGGGAGGTGCATCACCGAGGGCGGACGCTCACGGCGGGCAGCCGAGGGCGAAGCCTTCGTGACCGGACCCGACGACCTGGTTCGGTCGATGCGGGTGGGGGGCGGGTCGAGCTTGCCTCCGCTTGTCAGATCGGTCCTGGCCGTGCGGGCACGGTTGGGACTGATCGGTCAACACGTGATGCTAGCGGATCATTCCGGGCCGGGCCCAATCCAGGCCGTCCGCTCCCCCACGCGCGCGAGGGTCCAGCCGGCGGCGAGGCCCGCGAGGTCCTCGCCCTCGACCACGACGGTCGTCGGCCCGGCCACGTCGACGAGCAGCGCCGCCGCCGCGTCCTGGAGGGCCGCCTGCGCCGCCTGCCGCGTGGGCACCGGCACCGGGCGGGCCTGCGGGTCCCACCGGCGCATCGCCTCGGCGCCCGTGAAGGCGAGCAGCGCCAGCCGTCCGTCGGCGCCGGTGAGCAGCACCGCGGCCATGTCGCTGCTCTTGTCGCGGGCCAGCCCGGCCTCGTCGTGCTCGATCTCGCCGAGCACGGCCACGACCGGCACCAGCAGGCGTGCCTCCTGGAGCGCGGCCAGCAGGGCGGCGTAGCCCGCGGCCGGGTCGGCGGCGTACGACGCCAGCGCGTCCGTCACCTCTGCGGCGACGGCGCCGGTGTCGTCTCCGAAGCCGGAGTCCAGCAGCTGCCTCGGCGGGTTCGCGTCCACGCGTCCATTGTCCCCGGAACCTGCCTCGTGACCCACTTCACGGGTCAAAGTCGAGTGTTCAACTTGATTTAAGTGATTTAAGTACGTAGACATACGTCCCATGAGCCTCGACCTCACAACCGCGCAGCTGGCCGGTCGTCTGCAGCAGACGCCGCCCCAGCTCCAGCAACGTGCCGCCAGGCGCAAGCCCCTGCGGCACCTGGCCCGATGGGTCTCCCCGGTCGTGATCATCGCCGTCTGGCAGCTGCTGAGCAGCGCGGGCGTCATCGACGAGCGGATGATCGCGTCGCCCTCCCAGATCTTCGCGACCGCCGTGGACCTGGTCCGCGACGGCACCCTCGGCGCCCAGACCCTGGTCTCGGTGCAGCGGGTGGCCATCGGGTTCGCGATCGGGGCCACGGTCGGGCTCGTGCTGGCCGTGGTGGCCGGACTCAGCCGGATCGGCGAGCTGGCCATCGACCCGCCGATGCAGATGCTGCGCACGCTTCCCCACCTGGGCCTGATCCCGCTCTTCATCATCTGGATGGGGATCGGCGAGACGCCCAAGCTCGCCCTCATCGCGATGGGCGTGACGTTCCCCCTCTACCTGAACACGCTGGCCGGCATCTGGGGCATCGACCGCAAGACCATCGAGGCCGCCCGGTCGATGAACCTCACCTGGAGCCAGCGGATCCGCCACGTGGTCGTCCCGGGCGCCCTGCCCCAGGCCCTGGTCGGGCTGCGCCAGAGCCTCGGCATCGCCTGGCTCACCCTGATCGTCGCGGAGACCATCAGCGCCCACTCCGGGCTCGGCTACATGATCAACCACGCCCGCGACTTCATGCAGACCGACGTGATCGTCGTCGGTCTCGCCGTCTACAGCATCCTCGGCCTGGCCACCGATGCCGTCGTCCGCCACCTCGAACGAAGGGCCCTCGCATGGCGTTCCTGAAGTCCTCCCCCGCCACCGAGCGACAGGAGCCGGTCACGGCGCCGGACCTCGTCGCCCGGGTGCGCTCCCACAGCCGGTCCTTCGGCAGCACCCAGGTGCTGCGCTCGATCGACCTCGACGTCCGCCCGGGCGAGTTCGTCGCCCTGCTCGGCCGCAGCGGCTGCGGCAAGTCCACGCTGCTGCGCAGCCTGGCCCGGCTCGACAAGGTCCCGGTCGGTGAGGTCCAGGTCAACGGCCGCACGTCGGTCGCCTTCCAGGAGCCGCGTCTGCTGCCCTGGCGACGCGTCCACGAGAACGTCGCCCTGGCGCTGCTGAACACCCCCGAGCGGGGCCAGCGCCTCGAGCTGGCCGAGCAGACGCTGGGTGAGGTCGGCCTGACCGACAAGCTGGGCGCCTGGCCGCTCGAGCTGTCCGGCGGCCAGGCCCAGCGGGTGTCGCTCGCCCGGGCCCTGGTCAGCAACCCCTCCCTGCTGCTGCTCGACGAACCGTTCAGCGCCCTCGACGCCCTGACCCGGATCGAGATGCACCAGCTCGTCATCGAGCTGTGGCGGCGCCACTCGATGGCCGTCCTGCTCGTCACCCACGACGTCGACGAGGCCCTGGCACTGGCCGATCGCCTCGTGGTCCTGGACGAGGGAAGGCTCGCGCACAGCTGGGACATCGCGCTCCCCCGGTCCGACCGGGCGCCCTCCCAGCCCGAGATCGCGAGCACCCGTGCGGAGATCCTCACGGCACTCGGCGTGAAGCCCACCCCTCCCAACCCCAAGCGCAACCCCCTGGCGAACCAAGGAGCAGCATGACCACGCACCGCATCCGACGCCGATCGACCCTGCTGACGGGCGCCGTCGGTCTCGTGACCGCCGCCCTCCTCCTCGCCGGCTGCGGCGGCTCGGCGACCGGCAACGAGGACGCCGTCAAGGACGACGGCTCCGTCGACCTGTCCCAGGTGACCCTGATCGTCGGCGACCAGAAGGGCACGAGCGCCCAGGCACTGCTGCACGCGGCCGGCCTCGACGACACCGACTACAAGATCCAGTGGCAGGAGTTCACCTCCGGCCCGCCGATGCTCGAGGCCCTCAACGCCGGCTCGATCCACGTCGGCATGGTCGGCAACACCCCGCCGATCTTCGCGGCGGCATCGAAGGGCACCTTCAAGATGGTCCAGGCCATCACCTACACCGGTGTCGGCGACGCGATCGTCGTACCCAAGGACTCCCCGATCCAGAGCGTGGCGGACCTGAAGGGCAAGGACGTAGGTGTCGCCGAGGGCAGCTCGGCCAACTACAACCTGCTCGCCCAGCTCGACCACGCCGGCCTGGAGTACGCCGACGTCAACGTCCAGAACCTCCAGCCGGCCGATGCGCTCGCGGCCTTCACCTCCGGGCACCTCGATGCCTGGGCGGTGTGGGACCCGTTCACCTCCCAGGCGGTCGTCGACGAGGGCGCCCGGGTGCTGGCGGACGGCAAGAAGCTCATGAACGGCTACAACTTCCAGGTCGCGTCCGACGCCGCGCTGGAGGACAAGGCCACGAAGGCCGCGCTCCAGGACTACCTCGGGCGCATCACGCAGGCCCAGATCTGGGCCGGTGAGAACCAGGACGAGTGGTCGAAGGTCTGGGCCGAGCAGACGGGTCTCTCTCCCGAGATCACGCTCGCGGCGGCCAAGCAGCGCCCGGTCACCGTCGTACCCATCGACCAGTCCGTGATCGACTCGGAGCAGGCGATGGCCGACGCCTTCAGCGACAACGACCTGCTGCCCGGGACCGTGGACGTCTCGGACTACTTCACCGACGAGTTCAACGACTACATCTCCGAGCAGGCCGACAAGGCGGGGGCGAGCTGACGTGGCGTCCCTGAAGCTGCACTGGTTCCTGCCGACCTCCGGCGACAGCCGGGCTCTGGTGGGATCCGGTCAGGGTGTGCCGCACGAGGTCCGGTCGGGCCTGCGCGAGACCGTCACCAACGGCTTCCGCGAGCCCGACATCGACTACCTCGCCGACGTGGCGCGCGCCGCGGAGCAGCTCGGCTTCGAGGGCGTGCTCACACCCACCGGCACCTTCTGCGAGGACGCCTGGCTGACGACCGCGGCGCTGCTGCGGGAGACCACTCGGCTCAAGTTCCTGGTCGCCTTCCGTCCGGGGGTCGTCAACCCGGTGCTCGCGGCGCAGATGGCCGCGGCCTACCAGCGGATCTCGAACGGCCGGCTGATGCTCAACATCGTGACCGGCGGCGAGCCGAAGGAGCAGGCCCGCTTCGGCGACACCGCCCCCAAGGCCGAGCGCTACGCCCGTACCGAGGAGTTCCTGGCCGTCGTCCGCGGCACCTGGTCCCGGGCACCGTTCGACTTCCACGGCGACCACTTCCAGGTCGAGGGCGCGATGGTCAGCGGAGGCATCGACCCGCTCCCCGACATCTACTTCGGTGGCTCGTCCGGGCCGGCCGGCCCGGTCGCGGCCAAGCACGCCGACGTCTACCTCACCTGGGGCGAGGCCCCCGAAGCCGTCGCCGAGAAGATCGAGTGGGTCCGCAAGATCGCGGCCGAGCAGGGTCGGGACCCAGAACGCCCTCTCCGGTTCGGGCTCCGCATGCACACC
>JAOPXF010000099.1 GCA_025965295.1 Nocardioides sp. | reverse complement strand
GTCGTACGGACCGTCCTGGGGGTAGCCCAGGATCGCCACGCCCTCCTGCGGCGCCGCCTCCCGGTCGAAGCTCAGGTGCGCGGTGTCACCGCTGTCGAAGGCCAGCACCGCAACGTCGATGTCGGGGTTGTAGTTGACGACCTCAGCAGGGACCGACGAGTCGACGAGTAGGACCTCGGGTTCGCGGACGCCGGCCACGACGTGGGCGTTGGTCATCAGGCGGTTGGCGTCGTACAGGAACCCCGAGCCCTCGACCCCGCGACCGCAGTCGTTGGTGCCGCGGACCTTGAGGACGCTCGAGGCCGCGGCGACCACGTCGGGATCCTTGAGCAGCCGCTTCGGTCCCGGGCCGACCTCGACGATCCGCTCGGGCGCGAACGGCTCGAGGTAGCGCGGGAAGAAGCTGGTGCCGACCACGTTGTTGAAGGCCTGCAGGACGCCGCCCGCCGACGCCGGCAGGACCTGGTCGACCTCGGACAGCACCGCCGAGCCCCGCACCAGTGGCGTGACCGAGCCGATGCGGGTGCCGGAGATGGCGACGCCGAGCGCCCACGCGACGAGGAGCACGGCGACCGCGCTCAGCGCCGCGCCGCCCACGGCATCCAGGGCGCGGATCGGCTGCCAGGTGATCTTCTCGCGGATCTTGGCGCCGAGGTACTGCAGCAGCGCCTGCCCGAGCGACGCCGCGAGGATCACGATGAAGAGGGCCCCGAGCGACACCAGCAGCGACGGGGTGGCGTCGCCGAGCGCCACCGGCGCGAGCCAGACCCCGAAGAGCCCGCCGAGCAGCAGACCGGCGGTCGCGAAGGCGCCGGTGATGAAGCCCTGCCAGTAGCCGGACAGTGCGTAGGCGAGCACCAGCACGACCAGGAGCCAGTCGAGCAGATTCACCGGGACTCCTCGCCGAATCGGGTGTTGGGCCGGATGTCCGACCTCGTGGGCTCACCCTGCAGCATGTAGTCCGGAAGGTCACGCAGCGGCGCGTCCTCGACCTCCGAGGTCCAGCCCACGAAGTCGAAGAGGCGGGCGATGATGCCGGCCGTGAACCCCCACAGGATCACGTCCTTGGCCTCACCGATGAGGAAACCGGGGCCGACCCAGCCGGAGGGGTGGCGTACGGCGATCCGGTGCGTCGGGTCGACCAGCTCGCTGATCGGAACCCGGTAGACCTCGTGCACCTCGTCGGGGTCGACCACCGTGACCTCGGTCGGCTCGCGCCACCAGCCGAGGATCGGCGTGACCGCGAAGTTGCTGGGCGGCAGCCACAGCTGGGGCAGCTCGGCGAAGACGTGCACGCCGCCGGGGTCGAGACCGGTCTCCTCCTGCGCCTCGCGCAGGGCGGCCTGGCGGGGGGTCTCGCCGGGGTCGATCGAGCCACCGGGGAACGACACCTGGCCGGGGTGCGACCGCATGTGGTGGGCCCGCTCGGTGAGCAGCAGGTCGGGGCCGTCGGGGCCCTCCCCGAAGAGCATCAGGACCGCGCCGAGACGGGCGTCGGAGTCCTCCGGAGGCATGAAGCGGGTCAGGTCGTGGACGGTGATGCGCGTGGCGGCCTCGACGACCGGCAGCAACCAGTCGGGCGGACCGTCGTCCCCGGGACCGGTCACAGGTCGACACCGAGGTGCTTGTCGACCAGGTCGACCAGCTCGTCGGCGGAGTCGACCCCGCCGGTCTGCACGTCGACGGACCCGTCGGCACCGACGAAGACGAGGTAGGGCAGCCCCAGGATCGGCGGGAAGCCGTCGCGCCGGTCCAGGTCGCCCCCTGGATCGGCCAGGAGGGGGTAGGTGACGCCGGACCTGCGGACCAGCTCGAGCGCCGCCTCCGGCTGCACGTCGAGGTAGTCGATGCCGAGCACCGGCACCCGGTCGCCGTACCGCTCGTAGAAGTCCTGGAGGGCCGGCATCTCGGTGCGGCACGGGCCGCAGTAGGCCCCCCAGAGGTTGACGACCATCGGGCCCTTCAGGGACGCGAGGTCGACCGCCTCGCCGCCGCCGAGACAGGGCAGGGTCAACTCGGGCAGGCCACCCTCGACGTGCGAGCCCGAGCCGGGCGAGCAGGCCTCGACTCCCGCCGCCTGCTTGAGCTCGCGCAGGCGGGGAGTGTCGACGTCGACCGTGGCCTTCCCCGGGGCGGGGACGTCGGCCGGGCCACAACCCGTGAGCACCAGGAGGGCCGCGAGGAGGGCCAGGGCGGGCGCGCTCCTCATGCCCGGCCCTCGGTCTTGACGAGCTTGGCCGCGACGACCGGGTCGACCGGCCCCTCGCCGTACGCCGGGCAGAGCCGGGCGAGCGGGCAGGCTCCGCAGGCCGGCTTCTGGGAGTGGCAGACCCGGCGGCCGTGCCAGATCAGGTGGTGGCTGAGCATCGTCCAGTCGCGCTTGGGGAACAGCGCCCCCACGGCGTGCTCGACCTTCACGGGGTCGGTCTCGTCGGTCCACGCGAAGCGGCGGGCGAGCCGGCCGAAGTGGGTGTCCACGGTGATGCCGGGGATGTCGAAGGCGTTGCCGAGCACGACGTTGGCGGTCTTGCGACCCACCCCCGGCAGCGTGACCAGGTCGGCCAGGCGTGGCGGGACCTCGCCGTCGTAGCGCTCCACGAGCGCCTGGCTGAGCTTGAGCAGCGACTCGGTCTTGGCGCGGAAGAAGCCCAGCGGCCCGATGATCCGCTCGAGGTCCTCGCGGGCCGCGGCCGCCATCGACGGGGGGTCGGGGTAGGCCGCGAACAGCGTCGGGCGGACCGCGTTGACCCGCTTGTCGGTCGTCTGCGCCGACAAGACGGTGACGACGAGGAGCTGGAACGGGCTGTCGAAGTCGAGCTCGCAGCGCGCGTCGGGATAGGTTTCGGCCAGCACGCGGTCGATCTTGCGGGCACGGCGGACGAGGCCGGTCCTGGTTTCGGCGTGGGGCACGGGGCAAGCCTACGGCGCCCCACCGACGCCGCTTCCGGCACCAACCGGTCCCGACTTCCCGCATGCGGTGGTTCCTGTGACCTTTCCCACTGGTTAGGATCGGCCCGACGCCCGCGTGGGGCTGACCCTAGGAGGAGGACTCGTGGACAACGACGTACTGCGTCAGGCTCCGCTGTTCAGCGCGCTCGACGACGAGGCGGCCAGCGCGCTGCGGTCGTCGATGTCGGAGAGCCGGCTTCGCCGCGGCGACGTGCTGTTCCACGAGGGAGACTCCGGCGACAAGCTGTACGTCGTCCTCGACGGCAAGGTGAAGCTCGGCCGCACCTCCGCGGACGGTCGCGAGAACCTCCTCGCGATCCTCGGCCCGGGCCAGATGTTCGGCGAGCTGTCGCTCTTCGACCCCGGTCCGCGCTCGGCGACGGTCACCGCCGTCACCGACGCCTCCTTCGCCTCGCTGTCGCACGAGGACCTGCTGCGCTGGCTCGACGGCCGGCCGATGGTCGCGCGAGGCCTGCTCAGCCAGCTCGCGGGGCGGCTGCGCAAGGCCAACGACGTCGTGGCCGACCTGGTCTTCTCCGACGTGCCCGGTCGCGTGGCCAAGGCGCTGCTCGACCTCGCCGACCGCTTCGGCCGCACCGCCGACGACGGCGTGCACGTCCACC
>JAOPXF010000113.1 GCA_025965295.1 Nocardioides sp. | reverse complement strand
CAGGAGCAGGTCGTTGAGCCCGATCACGCCGTTGAGCGGCGTCCGGATCTCGTGGCTCATCGTGCCCAGGAACTCCGACTTCTGCCGGGACGCCTCCATCGCGACGTCGCGGGCGCTCGCGAGGTTGCGCTCCGCGCGCTCGCGCTCCGCCACCCGGCCGAGCTGGACGCACACCTGCTCGACCATCGAGGTGATCATGTCGTGGCGGTAGAGCGGGGGCGCGGACGTGATCACGACGACCGCGCAGGTCTCGTCGCCGACCGACACCGGCGACGCGATCGTCAACAAACGCTCGTCCCACACCGATGCGCGCTCGTGGAAGGCCCGGTTGGCGAGGGCCGTCTCGGCGGCCACCACCTCGGGGGAGTCCTCGTCACTGTCGTGGTCCTGCTCCGACAGGTAGAGGGGTACGACGCCGTTCCCGTCCGCGGCGGGCACGAACCCCCGCGCCCGCTCCCAGTCGTCGTGCAGCAGCACCAGTGACTTGGCCTGGCTGAGCACCTCCTCGAGCGTCCGGGCCTCGTTGGCGGCGATCGCCACGGCCTGCATGAGCGCGTTCTGGGCGAACTGGTCCTCGAGGGCCTCCTCGGCGTTCTTGGCCGCGGTGATGTCCTGTTGGGTGCCCGACATGGCGACGACCCGCCCCGCAGAGTCGCGGATCGAGACGCCCCGGCCCCGGGTCCACACCCAGTCCTCCACGCCCTGGACCCGGGCCACGAAGACGAACTCGCCGGCCTCGGCGAGAGCAGAGCGGACCGCCGCGTCGACGGTCGCCCGGTCGTTGGGGTGCACGATCTCCAGGAAGTCGGCGTACAGCGCAGGGAAGGACTCCGCATCGAGACCGAGGAGCGCGCGCAGCTCCTGGGAGACCGTGATCTCGTCGCGCTGGACGTCCCAGTCCCAGCTGCCGATCCGCGCGATCCGCTGCGCCTCGGCGAGCCGGTGCTGGCTCTCGATGAGGGCGTCGACGATGTGTCGGCGCTCGCTGTAGTCGCTGATCCGGTGCAGGATCCCGGTGAGCTTCCCGTCGGGTCCGTAGAGCCCGCTCTCCCGCACCAGCGCCCAGAAGGAGCTGCCGTCACGGCGCACGAACTGGCACTCCACCTCGGCCTCGTTCAGATGGCCTGCCCGGATGTCGCCCAGGTGCGCCTCGAACTGGGCGCGGCCCTCCTCGTCGAGGGAGTCGAAGACGGTCAACCCTTCGACCTCGGACTCGTCGACGCCGAACATCCGCGCGATCACGGGGTTGGTGTAGACGGTGCGCCCCTCGGGGTCGAAGACCCAGATGCCGTCAGGAGACGTCTCGACGATGTCCCGATACAGAGCAGCCAGATCCATGAAACCTCCCACGCAAACGATAGGGGCCGCGACGTTCGCGAGTGGGTTCATCCCGGACACTGTGCCGGCCGGTGGCTGGCCGGACCGCGCGCGCGGGTGCTAGAACATGTTCCATGTCCGTCGACGAGCCGCTCTTCCGGCCTCGGTCCGGCGAGTCCTGGCGCAGCCCGTGGGCGTCGTACGCCGCGCTCCGCGAACGCGACCCCGTCCACCACGTCGAAGAGGGCGACTTCTGGATCCTGAGCCGCTTCGCCGACGTGTACGACGCGGCCCGCGACACGGCGACCTACTCCAGCGCCGGCGGCCTCACCATGACCACCGGTGAGGCCGAGCTCGAGCTCGTCAAGGAGTTCCAGCCGATGGTGATGATGGACCCGCCCGACCACACCGCCTTCCGCCGGATGGTGGGCCGGGGGTTCACGCCGCGCCAGGTCACCGAGCTGGAGCCGCAGGTGCGGGCGTTCGTCCGGGCCCGCTTGCAGGAGATCGCCGGCCGTCCGCCCGGCACGCCGGTCGACATCGTCCGGGAGCTGCTGAAGCCGCTGCCGAGCATGGTGGTGGCGCACTACCACGGCGTGCCCGACGAGGACCGGCCGCGCTTCGACGTCTGGACCGACGCGATCGTGGCCGGCACCAGCGCGGGGAGCCCGCTGGCGGGCGCGACCGCCGCCGCGGAGATGTTCGGCTACTTCACTGAGCTCATCGAGCGGCGCCGCGCGGAGCCGGGGGAGGACACGGTCTCCCAGCTGGTCCCCGCGGGCGACGACGTCAGCGTCCTGCAGATGCTGGGCTTCGCGTTCACGATGGTCGCGGGCGGCAACGACACGACCACCGGGCTGCTCGGCGTCAGCCTGGAGCTGCTCAGTGCCCACCCCGGCCAGCGCCGCATCCTGCTGGAGCGCCCCGAGCTGCTGCCGGACGCGGTCGAGGAGCTGCTCCGCCTCGCGAGCCCGGTCCAGGGCCTGGCGCGCACGACGACGCGCGCGGTCGAGCTGGACGGCGGCCGGATCCCCGCCGGGTCGCGGGTGCTGCTGCTCTACGGCGCGGCCAACCGCGACCCTCGCGAGTTCGGCCCCGACTCCGACGAGCTCGACGTGCAGCGCGGGCCCCGCCGGATCCTCACGTTCAGCCACGGCGCGCACCACTGCCTGGGGGCCGCGGCCGCCCGGCTGGCCGGCCGGGTCGTCCTCGAGGAGCTGCTGGACACCGTCCCCGACTTCACCGTCGACGCCGGGGCGGGCGTGTTCGCCGAGGGGCACTACGTGCGTCGCTACGCCAGCCTGCCGTTCGCGACCGTGCCTCAGGCCTCGCCGGCGATGAGGTAGGTCCCGTCCTTGTACTCCAGCTGCAGGGTGACGTCGTCCTGCGTCTTCGCGCCGTCGGTCTTGGTGTACGCCACGCGATAGTTCACGGTGAGCGCGTCGGGGTCGGTGGGCCCGAACGACAGCACCCGGGCGGACGCGATCGTGCCCCAGAAGCCGGTGTAGCCGGCGAGACCGCCGCTCTGCTTCTGGAAGGACGGCGTGAGCCTCGTGAAGGCGGTGTCGGGGTCCGAGGTGACCGTGGCGAGGTAGTCCTCGATGAAGCCCTTCATCCCGGCCACGGTGGGCACGTCCTCGGGAGTGGAGGTCGTGGACGACGACGGGGCCTTCGGGTCGGGCGCGACGTCGTTGCGGGGGTCGTTGCCGCCGCCACCGGTGAGGGCGGCCCACGCGATGATGCCCACCAGGACGAGCACGGCCGCGCCGATCATCAGCGTCGCGGCGCCCTGGCGGCGGCGTGGCGGGCGTGCGCCGGC
>JAOPXF010000080.1 GCA_025965295.1 Nocardioides sp. | reverse complement strand
AGCCCCTCGATCGTCTGGCGCAGCCGGATCTGGTCACGGTGACGCAGGAGCGACTCGAGGAACGGGTGGGGGCTCTTGAGCGCGAGCGACTGCAGCGCGTCGGCGTCGGTGGTGTAGCCCGTCTTGGTGCGTTTGGTCTTGGGCAGGTTGAGCTCGTCGAACAGCACGACCTGCAGCTGCTTGGGCGAGCCGAGGTTGACCTCGCGGCCGATGGCGTCGTAGGCCTGCTGGGCGGCCGTGCGCACCTCCGCGTCGAAGCCCGACTGGAGATCCTCGAGGAGGTCGACGTCGACGGCGATTCCGGTCTGCTCCATGGTGGCGAGCAGGTGGACCAGCGGCAGCTCGACCTCGGCCAGCAGCCGGGTGCCGCCGCGCTCCTCCAGCTCGACGTCGATCGCGTCGGCGAGGTCGAGGACGGCCCGGGCGTGCAGCATCGCGGTGTCGGCGGTGCCGCCGTCGCCCTCCAGGTCGTCGAAGGCGAGCTGGCCCTGGCCGTCGTCCGCCGTCGCGCCCTTGAGCTCGCGCTTGAGGTAGCGCAGGGTCAGGTCGGCGAGGTCGTAGGAGCGCTGGTCGGGACGGCACAGGTAGGCCGCCAGGGCGGTGTCGCTCACCAGGCCGGCGAGCGGCCAGCCCCGGGCCGCCAGGGCCAGCATCGGGCCCTTGGCGTCGTGGAGCACCTTGGGGGTGCGTGCGTCCGCGAACCACGCCGCCAGGGCTGCGTCGTCGGCAGGGGTCACCTCGTCGGCGTCGATCCACGCGGCGGTGCCGTCCTGGGCGGCGAGTGCGACGGACGCGACGTTGCCGGTGCCGGCACCCCAGGTGCCGCCGATGCTGACGCCGGTCCGGGCGCCGTCGGCGGCGGTGTGCGCGGCGAGCCACGCCTCGACCTCCCCCGCGCCGAGCCGGGCGCCGGCCATCTCGAAGCCGGAGTCGTCGATGTCCTCCTCCGACTCCAGCGACTCGAAGAGCCGCTCGCGCAGGACCCGGAACTCGAGTCCGTCGAAGAGCGCGTGGACCTCCTGGCGGTCCCAGGGCCGGCGCACCAGGTCGTCGGGGGCGACCGGCAGCGGGAGGTCTACGACGAGGCGGTTGAGGTGGCGGTTGCGGATCACGTCGCCGAGGTGGGCGCGGAGGTTGTCGCCGGCCTTGCCCGTGATCTCGTCGGCGTGCGTGATCACGTTGTCGAGGCCGTCGTACTGGTTGATCCACTTGGCGGCGGTCTTGGGGCCCACGCCCGGGATGCCGGGGAGGTTGTCGGAGTCCTCGCCCACCAGGGCCGCGATCTCGGGGTAGCGGTGCGGCGGCACGGAGTACTTGGCCTCGACCGCCTCTGGCGTCATCCGGGCCAGCTCGCTGACCCCACGCATGGGGTAGAGCACGGTGGCGGTCTCGGAGACCAGCTGGAGCGAGTCGCGGTCGCCGGTGAGGATCAGCACGTCGTAGCCCGCGTCGACCGCCTGGGTGGTGAGCGTCGCGATGATGTCGTCGGCCTCGTAGCCCTCCATCTCGAGGTGCTCGATGTGCAGGGCGTCGAGGACCTCCTGGATCAGCGGGAGCTGGCTCTTGAACTCGTCGGGGGTCTTGTTGCGCTTCGCCTTGTACTCGGGGTACTCCTCGAGGCGGAACGTCTGCCGGGACCTGTCGAAGGCCACCGCGATGTGGGTGGGCACCTCGTCGCGCATGACGTTGATCAGCATCGAGGTGAAGCCGTAGACCGCGTTGGTGTGCTGGCCGGTCGTGGTCGAGAAGTTCTCCACCGGCAGCGCGAAGAACGCGCGGTAGGCCAGCGAGTGCCCGTCGAGCAGCAGCAGGCGGGGGCGGGCGGCGGACGAGGGATCGGACAGTGTGGCTGACACGGGGCGACTCTATCCGCCGCCACCGACGGCCGGACGGTCGGCAAGAATGGCGTCATGAGCAACGAATCCGGTGCCGACATGTCCGTCGACGACTGCATCTCCTCGATGCCGCAGGGCATGGGTGGGCTGAACGAGAAGATGGGGATCCAGCTGGTCGAGATCTCGGCCGACCGGGTCGTCGGGACGATGCCGTTCGAGGGCAACACCCAGCCCTACGGCCTCCTGCACGGAGGCGCGTCCGTCGTGCTCGCCGAGACGCTCGGCTCTGTCGGGTCGGCCGTGCATGCGCACCCCGACCGGCTCTCGGTCGGCGTCGACATCAACGCGACCCACCACCGCTCGGCGACATCCGGGATCGTCACGGGCGTCGCCACCGCGATCCACCTGGGCCGCTCGACGGCGGCCTACGAGTCGTGATCACCGATGAGCGCGGCAAGCGGGTCTGCACCGCACGGATCACCTGCGCCCTGCTCCCCCGCGAGCGCTTCGACGCCTGAGCGGGGCCGGTCTAGCCCCGGAAGTCGCCCACGGGCGAGGTGGATCTGACCCGGCGCATCGAGCGCCGGGCGGCGAGCACCTGGGTCAGGTGCCGGCCGCTGGTGCGCTGGGCGGCGGGCCGCTGGGCGGTCAGCCGGGCGCGTACGGCGTGGGTGCTGGCGACGCGCAGGACGGCCTGCGGCCCGAAGGCGAGACGGGCCATGAATCGGTTGGCGTCCCGCGAGCCGGAGGAGGCCGCGGTCGCGACGTGGCCGATGCCGAGCTCCTCGGCGTAGGCAACCGCGGCCTCCATCAGGGCCCTGCCGACGCCGTGGCGGCGGTACTGCGGCAGCACGTGGGGCGAGATCGCCCGGACCGTCGGCTCGAGGTTCAGCGGGCTCAGCGTGGTCTCGCGCAGGTGGACCGCGCCGGCGACCTCGCCGTCGTACTCCGCGACCACGATCCGGTCGTGCGCCGAGGCCGCCGCCGCCGCGATGATCTGGACCAGGTCGGAGATCTGCTCGTCGTGCTCCGCGCGGCGCAGCGAGTCGGCCCACACCTCGGCCAGCACCGGCGCATCGGACGGGAGGGCACTTCGCAGTGACACGAGCGAACGGGTCATCGTCTCATCGCCTACCTGACATGTCGTGCCTGGTCGCGCGCCTGGGTCCCCCGAACCGCGACTCCAGTCCGCGAGACTACGCTCAGCCTCCCCGAATTGTCAGAGGAGCCCCGTGATCCCCGGAATCGGCACGCTCGTGAACGTCGCGACGGTCCTGGCCGGCGCCACCATCGGCGTCGTTCTCGGCAACCGGCTGCCGGTGCGCACCCGCGACGTCGTGACCGACGCCCTGGGGCTCGTGACCCTGCTGATCGCCGGCACCTCGGCGGTGGCCGTGCTCGACCCCGACCTGGCGGACCTGGTGGGTTCCAGCGCCCCGATGCTGATCGTGCTGGGTTCCCTGCTCATCGGCGGCATCGCCGGCTCGCTGCTCCGCCTGGAAGCCCGCGTGGAGTCGTTCGGCGGCTGGCTCCAGGGCCGACTGGCGGGCGACACGGGGTCGGTCGAGCGGCACCGCTTCATCGAAGGCTTCGTCACCGCATCGCTGCTGTTCTGCACCGGCCCGCTCACGATCCTGGGATCGCTCAACGACGGCCTCGGCAACGGGGCCGACCAGCTCTATCTCAAGGCCGTCCTCGACGGCTTCGCCGCGATCGCCTTCGCGGCCTCGTTCGGCTGGGGTGTCGCGGCCAGCGCCGTCACGGTCGTCGTGATCCAGGGCAGCCTCACCGTGGGCGGCCTGCTGCTCGGCGACGTCCTCCCGGCCGCGCACCTGGCCGCCCTGACGGCCACCGGCGGCCTGCTCCTGGTCGGGGTGGCGCTCCGGCTGCTGCGGATCAGGGAGATCCCGGTCGCCGACCTGCTCCCCGCCCTCGTGGTGGCACCGGTCCTGGTCCAGGTCGCGGCCGCGATCCACTGATCGCGGCGATACCGAACCGTGCCCGACTCGTTACCCGAATCGAGGCGCCTCGGCTCTCGTTCGCGGCACCACGACCCCCTCCAGGCGTTATGATCCGGCGGGCCGGACAAGTAAGTGCCCACCCAGTGCTTCTCAGGAGCGCGGCGACAGGAGCAACATGCCCCACGGTCAGATTCTCGCGAGGCGACGCAGGCGGGACCGCCTGGTTCCGCTCGCCGTCGCCGGCCTGATGCTCGCGGCGCTCGCCAGCCTGTTGGGTGTCGGACCGGCCCAGGCCCAGGCTCCTGCCCGCGCCGAGGGCGGCAACACGGTCGTCGGAACCCTCGTGAACTCCGCGGAGGGCAACGCCCCCGTCGAGGGCGTCGAGATCAAGGTGACGACGGCCGACGGCAAGGAGTACACCGGCACCAGTGACGCCGAGGGCAAGTTCTCCGTCGACGTCCCCGGCGACGGCGGCAAGATCACCGTCGAGCTGGTCGTCGACACCCTCCCGGACGGTGTCACCCTCCGCACGGACGCCAACACCCGGACACCCACGCTCCTGCCGGGGCAGAGGTTCACGGCCCTGTTCCCGATCGGTCCGGACACCCGTAACGTCGAGACCAAGTGGGACCGGCTCCCGGGCCTGGTCTACACCGGCCTGCTGTTCGGCCTGATCATCGCACTCGCGGCGCTCGGCCTGTCCATGGTCTTCGGCACCACCGGCCTGACTAACTTCGCGCACGGCGAGCTGGTCACGTTCGGCGCCGTGGTGTGCTACTACCTCAACGCCACCGGGCTGCCGTTCATCGCCTCGGTCGTGGTCACGGTCGTTCTCGCCATGGCCTTCGGCTGGCTCCAGGACAGCTGGCTGTGGCGGCCGCTCCGGCGTCGCGGCACCGGCCTGATCGCGATGATGATCGTGACCATCGGCCTGCAGTTCCTGCTCCGCAACGTCTATCAGTACTTCACCGAGGGCCGGCTCCAGAACTACCAGGAGTACCTCACCCCGGCCGGACACGACGTGGGTGGACTGTTCACCTACACCGGGCGCGACCTGGCGATCGCCGCGACCTGCATCGTGGTCCTGCTCGCGGTGATCCTCGGCCTCACCTACACCCGCCTCGGTCGCGCCACCCGCGCGGTCTCGGACAACCCCGCGCTCGCCTCGGCCACCGGCATCAACGTCGACCGGGTGATCTCGGTCGTCTGGATCGTCGGCACCGCGCTGGCGGCCCTGTCCGGGGTCTTCCTCGGCTTCCAGCTCGGCGTGACCTTCCAGATCGGCCAGCTGGTGCTGCTGCTGCTCTTCGCAGCCACCTGTGTCGGCGGTCTCGGCTCGGTCTGGGGCGCCCTGGTCGGCAGCCTCATCATCGGCGTCCTGATCGACGTGTCGACGCTGTTCATCCCGTCCGACCTGAAGAACGCCGGCGCGCTCGTCCTGCTGGTCGCCATCCTGCTTCTCCGTCCCCAGGGCCTGCTCGGCCGCCGGGAACGGGTCGGCTGAGAACGGAGAGGAAATCATGGACCTCATCAGCACCCCGCTGCACGACGCGTTCTCGCCGTACGCCCTCTCCTTCGTGTTCGCCGCGATGGGCCTCAACGTGCACTACGGCTACACCGGCCTGCTCAACTTCGGCCAGGCTGCCTTCGCCGCCGTCGGGGCCTACGCCATGGGCGTGGCCATCGCGTCGTTCGACCTGCCGCTCATCCTCGCGCTCATCATCGGCCTCGCCGGTGCCGTCCTCCTCGCGTTGGTGATGGGTGTCCCCACGCTGCGGCTGCGCGCGGACTATCTGGCGATCGTGACGATCGCCGTGGCGGAGATCCTGCGGCTGATCTTCTCGACGTCGTTCAAGAAGTACTTCCACGCCCGTGACGGCGTCAGCGGGTTCACGGCCGGGTTCCGGTCGATCAACCCGTTCCCCGAGATGCCCGACGGCTTCCTCAGCTTCAGCCGCAACGACCTGTGGGTGATGACCGTCGGCTGGATCCTGGTCGCGCTCGTGTGCCTCCTGGTCTGGGCGCTGATGCGCTCCCCGTGGGGCCGGATCCTCAAGAGCATCCGCGAGGACGAGGACGCCGTGCGCTCGCTCGGCAAGAACGTCTACTCCTACAAGATGCAGGCACTGGTCCTCGGTGGCCTGATCGGTGCCGTCGGCGGTTTCATCGGCGGCATGGGCCTGGCCTCGGTGCAGCCCGACAGCTTCAACACCGACTTCACGTTCATCGCCTTCACGATGCTGATCCTCGGCGGCGCGGCGCGGGTGCTCTCGCCCGCCGTGGGCGCGGTGCTGTTCTGGGCGCTGCTGTCCTTCCTGGGGGTGCTGCTCACCAAGCTCTCCAACGGTGACAACCCCATCATCCCGGCCAGCTTCATGAGCCCCGACCAGGTCGGCAACATCCGTTTCGCCGTGGTCGGGCTCGCACTCATGCTGTTGATGATCTTCCGCCCGCAAGGGATCTTCGGGGACAAGAAGGAGATCGCGATCGATGCCCGATGACATGAACGCCACCCCGGAAGAACCCACCAGAACCTCGCAGAGCGTGCCGGTGGCCGACCGCCGCAACCTCGACGCGGACCTGGTCGGCATCGCCACCGAGCCCGGCGTCCCGAAGAAGGACCCGATCGTCGTGGCCACGAAGATCACCCGCACGTTCGGCGGCCTCACGGCCGTCGACGTGGAGCACCTGGAGATCCAGCGGGGCGTCATCACGGCCCTGATCGGCCCCAACGGCGCCGGCAAGACGACGTTCTTCAACCTGCTGACCGGCTTCGACCAGCCCGACACCGGCGACTGGAGCTTCAACGGCCGCTCTCTCAAGCGGGTGTCCGCGTCGCGGGTCGCCCGGCTCGGCATGGTCCGGACCTTCCAGCTCACCAAGGTGCTGTCCAAGCTGACGGTCCTCGAGAACATGCGTCTCGGCGCCTCCGGCCAGCGCGGTGAGCGCTTCTGGGCGGCGCCCTTCCGCTTCCTGTGGAGCTCGGAGGAGGACGCCATCACGGTGCGCGCCCGCGAGCTCCTGGGCCGCTTCAAGCTGGACGCGAAGGAGGACGACTTCGCGGGATCGCTGTCCGGCGGCCAGCGCAAGCTGCTGGAGATGGCGCGGGCCCTGATGGTCGGGCCCGAGCTCGTGATGCTCGACGAGCCGATGGCCGGCGTCAACCCCGCCCTCAAGCAGTCGCTGCTGGGCCACGTGAAGTCGCTGCGCGAGGACGGCATGACCGTGCTCTTCGTCGAGCACGACATGGACATGGTCCGCGACATCTCGGACTGGGTCGTCGTAATGGCCCAGGGCAAGGTGATCGCGGAGGGTCCGCCGGAGTCGATCATGGCCGACCAGCGCGTGATCGACGCCTACCTCGGCGCGCACCACGACACTGACATCACGGAGCTCGAGGAGTCGGTGCTCGCGGCCGAGGTCGAGGCGGAGCTCCTCGCTGACCACGACGGAGACAACAGATGACGGACACCACGAGCGACGTACGCGACACGCACCTGGCTGCTGCCGAGGGCGCCGTGCTCCGCGCCGATGACCTGATCGCCGGCTACCTGCCCGGCGTCAACATCCTCAACGGCGCGGACCTCTACTGCCAGCCCGGTGAGCTGGTCGGCATCATCGGCCCCAACGGTGCCGGCAAGTCCACCCTGCTCAAGGCTCTGTTCGGCCTGGTCAAGATCCACTCCGGGAAGGTCGTGCTGCGCGGCGAGGAGATCACCAACGAGCGCGCCGACAGCCTGGTGTCCAAGGGGCTCGGCTTCGTCCCCCAGAGCAACAACGTGTTCCCGAGCCTGACCATCGGGGAGAACCTCCAGATGGGCTGCTACCAGGCACCCAAGAAGTTCTCGGAGCGCTTCGACTTCGTCTCCAGCGTGTTCCCCGCGCTGAGGGACCGTCGCAACCAGCGGGCCGGATCGCTCTCGGGCGGTGAGCGGCAGATGGTCGCCATGGGGCGCGCCCTCATGATGGACCCGTCCGTGCTGCTGCTCGACGAGCCCTCGGCCGGCCTGTCCCCCGCGATGCAGGACGAGGTCTTCGTCCAGACGCGGGCGATCAACAAGGCCGGCGTCTCGGTGATCATGGTCGAGCAGAACGCCGCCCGCTGCCTGCAGATCTGCGACCGTGGCTACGTCCTCGACCAGGGCCGCAACGCCTACACCGCGACCGGCCAGGAGCTCGCCAACGACCCCAAGGTCATCGAGCTCTACCTCGGCACCCTGGCGAAGAAGGCCTGAGCACTCCACTCGCTCCGGGCACGCTCCGGGCACGCTCCGGATCCACCGCACGAGAAAGAGCCCCGCTGCCGGCAGTGCCGGCAGCGGGGCTCCTTTCCGTTGAGCTGGTGGGAGGGCGATCAGCCGCCCTGGCCCAGACCGGCCTTGATGAGCTCGGGCACGATCTTCTTGGTCTCGTCGAAGGAGATCAGCACGATCGCGTCCGGGTCCTCGGCTTTGATCTTCTGCACCTCAGCGCTGAAGGTCGCGGCGTTCGGGTCGTACAGCTGGAACGACACCACGGTGCCACCGGCCTGCTCGAAGAACTTCTTGACGTTGTCCGCGAGCGCCTCGCCGTAGGAGTCCTGGCGAGCCAGGATGGCGATGTTGGTCTTGCCGTCACCGGCGACCGTGGAGGCCATGACCTGACCCTGCAGCACGTCCGAGGGGGCCGTACGGAAGTACAGCCCGTTGTCCGCGTAGGTGTCGAAGGCGGTCGAGGTGTTGGCCGGGGAGATCTGCGCGACGCCGGCCGCAGTGATGCGGTCGATGACGCTGAGGGACACCGAGGACGAAGCCGCACCGACGATCACGTCGGCCTTGGCCGCCAGGAGCTTGTCGGTCTCCGACGGCGCGATGTTCGGCGTACCGTCACCGGAGTCGGCCTTGACCTGCACGACCGGCTTGCCGTTGACGCCACCCGCGGCGTTGATGTCCTTGACCGCCAGGTCGACACCCGCGAACTCCGGGGGGCCGAGGAAGGCGAGGTCACCACTCTGCGGGAGCAGCGTGCCGACCGTCAGGGTGCCGTCACCCTTGGGGATGTCACCGCTGATCTTCTGGTCGGCCTTCAACGACGTGACGTCCGGGATCTCACCGGTGACGTAGTCGAGGTTGGAGTAGTTGTTGTCCGCGCCGTACTGGAAGATGCCGATCGTGGCGGCCGACGGGCTACCGGTGGAGTTCAGGTCGATGGGACCCGAGACGCCGTCGTAGTCGATGTCGGTGCCCTTGGCGAGCAGGTCCGCGCACGCCTGGAACTCGGTGCACTTCTCACCCTCGCTGCTGACCTCCTGCATCTTCGACCCGATGGCCTTGCCGGAGTCCGCCTTGGCAGCGATCGCCGCAAGCGCGGCCGTGATCGTGGCGTCGTAGGACTCGGGGCCGTAGGTGAAGTCCTTGAGCTTGGAGTTGACGGTCAGGAGGCGCTTCTTGAAGTCGTCTCCCAGCTCCGCGCCCGGGTACGTCGCCTTGACACCCTCGAGGGTGCCGGGGTCGAAGTCCTCGGAGTAGTTCGCCGTGTTGCCATCGACGAAGTAGAGCTGGGTGCCGGCAGCGGCGGGAGAGGAGCTCTCACCAGTGCTGGAGCCGTCGCTTGGGTTGTCCGCCTTGTCGTCGCCGCCGCCGCAGGCGGCCAGGACGAGGCTGGCAGACAGCACGACAGCGCCGAGACGCGCGATCCTCTTGGGGCGATTCATGAAGCCTCCGAATTGGTCTCGAAATGCGTCGACAGGGCATCGCCGACGTGCCCGTCAAACTAGCGCAACTTCGCCGCGCGCGAGGCAGGCCTTGGGCTCGTTGCGGAACTGTGACCTTCTCGTCTTCAACACTCGATCGAGGCTCAGCGAACCCCGTGGGTGACGACCCCCTCCGCGACCTCGCGCATCGAGAGACGCAGGTCCATGGCGGTCTTCTGGATCCAGCGGAACGCCTCGGGCTCGCTGAGGTCGAGCTGCTGCTGGAGCACGCTCTTTGCCCGGTCTACCGCCTTGCGGGTCTCGAGCCGGTCCTGGAGGTCGGCGACCTCGCGCTCGAGCATCGACAGCTCGGCGAACCTGCTGACCGCCATCTCGATGGCCGGCACCAGGTCGCCCTTGCTGAACGGCTTGACGAGGTAGGCCATGGCCCCGGCGTCGCGGGCCCGCTCGACCAGGTCGCGCTGGGCGAACGCCGTGAGGATGACGACCGGAGCGATCCGCTGGCCGGCGATCCGCTCCGCGGCCGCGATGCCGTCGAGGACCGGCATCTTGACGTCGAGGATCACGAGGTCGGGCCGGAGCTCCTCGGCGAGCTCCACGGCCCGGGCGCCGTCGCCGGCCTGGCCCACGACGTCGTACCCCTCCTCGGTCAGCATCTCGGCGAGGTCCATGCGGATCAGCGCCTCGTCCTCGGCGATGACGACGCTGCGGGTGGCGGGGCCGGGGGCGCCCAGGTTCGGCTCGGTCACGGTGCAAGGCTATCGGCCCGCACCGTCCCGCCGGCCGGGCTTTTGTCAGGCGGGCTGCGGCGTGGCGTGCGGCAGGGCGGCTCGCCCGGCGCGGAGCTCCGCGAGGTACAGCTCGACCTCGTCCCGCTCGACCCGGATACGGCTCAGCTCGGTGGTCGCCGACCGAGCGTTGTCG
>JAOPXF010000051.1 GCA_025965295.1 Nocardioides sp. | reverse complement strand
TGATCCTGCTCGTCTGGATGAACTACTTCTCGCGCCTGGTGCTCTACTCCGCCGCCTGGGCGCACACGTCGGCCGCCGCCCGTGCCCTGCGGGTCCCGGAGCCGCCGGCTCCGGCACAGGGGCCGCCATCGCCGCCCCTGCTGCAGCGGCCCCGCGAGGTCGAGCACGGCTGGGCGATGCCGTACCTCGCCGGAGCAGCGACGATGCTCGGTCTCACCGCCGTCGTGCGCAGGATCTCCCGGAAGGGCACCGGTCGCGCGACCCAGGACCTCTGACCTTGGCAACCGAAGGGGCATCTGTCGCGTCAAAGCAGTGACGAGACGGTGCGAGAGGTGACAACCTGCTCGCAGGACGGGGAGGTGCGGCGATGAGCCGACGACAACAGAGTGCCAGGACGCAGGCGCTGCGCGCGAGGAACGCACACGCGAAGGCGCTCCGGCGCCGCGCTCGCGGGGCGCGTACGGCGTCGGTCGCGGCGGTCGCCGCGGTCGCGATGGCCGGCCTCGGGACGATCCCGGCTCCGGCGACGGCCGCCGTGAGCGGCCGTGCCTCGTGCGTCGGCGTCCCGACCCCGCCGAGCAACCCCTCCAAGGGGGCGGTCCTCGGCGGTCGGGTGTTCTTCGCCGCCGAGGACGGCGTCCACGGCCGCGAGCTGTGGTCGTCCGACGGGACGGCCGCGGGCACGGTGCTGGTCAAGGACATCGGGCGCTCCAGCGGCGACTACGACTACGGGCCGCAGCAGCTGGTGACCGCCGGGGACCGGGTGTTCTTCACCGCGGACGACGGCAAGCACGGCCGCGAGCTGTGGAGCACCGACGGCACGAGCGCCGGCACCGCCATGGTGAAGGACATCAGCTCGGACAACAGCTACTACAGCGGGCTCGCCGACCTCACCGCGGTGGGTGATCGCGTCTTCTTCGTCGCGGACGACGGGACGCACGGTCGCGAGCTCTGGACCTCCGACGGCACCAAGGCCGGCACCGTCCTGGTGAAGGACATCAGCACCGGCGCCAGCTACTACGACGGCGCCGGCAACCTGACCGCCGTCGGCGACACCCTCTTCTTCACCGCCGACGACGGCACGCACGGCCAAGAGCTGTGGAAGTCCGACGGCACGATGGCCGGCACGGTCCTGGTCCACGACGTCTACCCCGGGGCCTACGACAGCAACGCGTCGTACCTCACCGATGTCGACGGGACCCTGTTCTTCACCGCACGCGACGGGGTGCACGGGCGGGAGCTGTGGAAGTCCGACGGCACCGACGCCGGCACCGTGCTCGTCAAGGACGTCGTCCCGGGCGTCCAGGGCCGGCTGTCCTCGCTCACCGCGGTCGGCGGCACCCTGTTCTTCAACGCCGACGACACCGTCCAGGGGCGGGCACTCTGGAAGTCCGACGGGACCGCGGCAGGCACGGTGCTGGTCAAGGACGTCGGCGCGACCGAGGACTACTACGGCGGCGCCCAGTCGCTGACCGCGGTCGGCGACACCCTCTTCTTCGCGGCCGACGACGGCACCCACGGCCGGGAGCTGTGGAAGTCCGACGGCACCCCGGCCGGGACCGTGCTCGTCAAGGACATCCGGGCCGAGGGGTACGGCAGCAACCCGACGTACCTCGTCGCGGTCGGCGGGGAGGTCTACTTCAGCGCCAAGGACGGCGTGCACGGCGGCGAGCTGTGGAAGTCCGACGGCACCGAGGCCGGCACCGTCCTGGTCAAGGACGTCGACGCCGACAGCGGTGACTACAGCGGCCCGCAGTCGCTGACGCGGGTCGGTGACCGGGTGTTCTTCAGCAGCGACGACGGCACGCACGGCCGGGAACCGTGGATCTCCGACGGCACCGCGGCGGGCACCTCGCTGATCACGGACATCAACGTCCTGATCGGGTTCGACGTCGCGCGGTCCGGACGACCCGACACCGGCGCCGGGACCATGCGGGTCCGGGTGTCGACCGAGGGCCCGGGGACGCTCAGGATCGCACCGGTGGGCACGTCGGAGGTCAAGAGCTCGAGCTCGACCTTCGTGGAAGCCACGTCCACCACGGTCGTGGTCAGGCCGACCCGCGCCGGCCTGCAGGAGCTCCGGAGCACGGGGACGCTGAAGGTCAAGGTCCGCTTCACGTTCACGTCCTGCGGCGGTCCGCCCAGCAGCGTCGTCCGCTCGTTCAACCTGAAGAAGGAGTGAGCGCGACGGAGCCCCGCACCGCGGAGATCCGCTACCACCACAGCGCGTCGTTCCCCGCCGTGCTGGAGGAGGCGGACTGCGCACTGCTGGTCTCGACCTACCAGGCCGGGCAGCTCGTGGCGATCGGGGTGGCCGAGGGGCGGTTGAGCTTGTCCTTCCGCAGGTTCGACCACGCCATGGGCGTAGCCGTTTCCGGCGACCGGGTCGTGGTCGGGGGCAAGGAGCAGGTCTGGACGCTGGTCGACCGGCCGGACGTGGCTGCGTCGCTCGCGCCCGCGGGTCGCTACGACCACTGCTGGCTACCCCGGTCGTCAGTCGTCACCGGGGCGATCCAATGTCACGAGGTGGTGTGGGGGACCACGGAGACGGGCGCTCCTGACTTGTGGGTCGTCAACACGGCGTTCTCCTGCCTCGCTGGTCTCGACGGGCTCCACAGCTTCGTTCCCCGCTGGACGCCGCCGTTCGTCTCCCGGCTCGCACCGGAGGACCGGTGCCACCTGAACGGCCTCGCGTTGCGCGACGGGCGTCCGGCGTACGTCACCGTGATGGCACAGTCCGACGAGGCCGGGGGGTGGCGCGCCGCCCGCAACGAGACCGGCAGCGTGCTGGACGTGCCGTCGGGCGAGGTCGTGACCACCGGTCTCGCGATGCCGCACTCACCGCGTTGGCACGACGGTGAGCTCTACGTGCTGAACTCCGGCTACGGAGGGCTCGAGCGCGTCGACCGGTCGTCGGGGCGGCGGGAGGCGGTCGCGACCTTCCCGGGCTACGCCCGAGGGCTGGCCTGCCACGGCAACCTGGCCTTCGTCGGGCTGTCGAAGATCCGCGAGACGACCACCTTCGGGGGCACCCCGCTGGCGGCGTACCACGACCAGCTCAAGTGCGGGGTCGGCGTCGTGGACCTCCGCACCGGGGAGACGGTCGCGACCCTGGCGTGGGAGAACGGCGTGGACGAGATCTTCGACGTCCAGGTCGTGCCCGGAGCGCGCTGTCCGGTCCTCGGCCCGCCGTCGGGCGACGGCGACCTCTGGGTGCTGCCGCGTCCTACTTCGCCGGTCGAGTAGCGAGCATATCGAGACCGATCATGGGTCCTCGATACACCGGTCGCGGTCTCGCAGGCTCGGCTAGGCCTCAAGGGCCTGAAGCAGCGCTGACCCGCCCAAAACTTTCGGGCGGGTCAGCGATCGGGGGTCTCGACACGCCGGTCGCGACCTCGCAAGCTCGGTCGCGCGGCTTGCTCGACCACCATCAGCGGGTCCGCTGACGCGTCCCCGCTAGTGACCGTGGCGCATGGCGGCGTGCAGGTCCCAGTTGAGCCGGGAGATCACGTCGAGCGGGATCTCCTTGGGGCAGGACGCCGTGCACTCACCGATGTTGGTGCAGCCGCCGAAGCCCTCGTGGTCGTGCTGGCCGACCATGTTGACCACGCGGCGGTCGCGCTCGGCCTGGCCCTGAGGCAGCTCGCCGAGGTGGGTGATCTTGGCTCCGACGAACAGCGACGCCGAGCCGTTGGGGCAGGCCGCCACGCAGGCACCGCAGCCGATGCAGGTGGCGGCGTCGAAGGCCCGATCGGCCTTGTCCTTCGGCACGGGCACGGCGTGCGCGTCCGGGGCCGCACCGGTGTTGACCGAGATGAAGCCGCCGGCCGCGATGACCCGGTCGAACGACGAGCGGTCGACCACGAGGTCCTTGAGCACCGGGAACGCGTTGGAGCGCCAGGGCTCGATGACGATCTCGTCGCCGTCCGAGAAGGACCGCATGTGCAGCTGGCAGGTCGTGGTGACCTCGGGGCCGTGCGCCTGGCCGTTGATCATCAGGCCGCACATGCCGCAGATGCCCTCACGGCAGTCCGAGTCGAACGCGATCGGGTCCTCGCCCTTGGCGATCAGGTCCTCGTTGAGAACGTCGAGCATCTCGAGGAACGACATGTCCTCCGAGATCTCGTCGAGCTGGTAGCCGTGCATGGCTCCGGCGGACTCGGCGTTCGCCTGGCGCCAGATCTTGAGTGTGACTCTCATCGTTGGATTGCTCGCTCGCAGTTCGACCGCGCTGGTGCGGTGGTGGGCAGGTGGACGAGGCAGCCGTCTTGCGCTTCGCTCACTTGTAGCTCCGCTGCTTCATCTCGATGGCCGTGTAGACGAGGTGTTCCTTGTGCAGGACCGGCTTGGCGTCGTCGCCGCCGAACTCCCACGCTGCGACGTAGGAGTACTCCTCGTCGTCGCGCAGCGCCTCGCCGTCCTCGGTCTGTGACTCGGCGCGGAAGTGGCCGCCGCAGGACTCGCGACGGTGCAGTGCGTCGACGCACATGAGCTCGCCGAGCTCGAGGAAGTCGGCGACGCGGCCGGCCTTCTCGAGGGACTGGTTGAGGCTCTCGTTGCTGCCGAGGACCTTGACGTTGCGCCAGAACTCCTCGCGCAGCGAGCGGATCAGGTCGATACCCTTGCGCAGCCCCTCAGCCGTGCGCTCCATGCCGCAGTACTCCCACATGATGTGGCCGAGCTCGCGGTGGAAGGAGTCGACCGTCCGGTCACCGTTGATGGAGAGCAGCGTGCTGATCCGGTTCTCGACCGACTCGCGTGCCTCGACGACCGCCGGGTGGCTCTCGTCGATCTTCTCGAACGGGCCGTCCGCGAGGTAGTCGCGGACCGTGTTCGGGAGCACGAAGTAGCCGTCGCCCAGCCCCTGCATCAGCGCGGACGCGCCGAGCCGGTTGGCGCCGTGATCGGAGAAGTTCGCCTCACCGGTCACGAAGAGGCCGGGGATCGTCGACTGGAGGTCGGAGTCGACCCAGAGGCCGCCCATCACGTAGTGGACGGCCGGGTAGATCCGCATCGGCACGGCGTAGGGGTCCTCGCCCGT